>CAMPBJ010000127.1 GCA_946637575.1 uncultured Clostridia bacterium
AAAGAATAAACTTTCCTTTCCGCCGCGTTTAACATTAAACGCGGCGGATATCGTTTAAAAAAGTATCTAAAAACGTTTGACAAACGGGGTAAAATAAGGTATCATAAAAAGGCTTGAAGTAGAAGTTACCCTTCTCGCCGACGGAAAAGTTCGTTCGGCACATAAAAAGATAACGTATTCCGATATATTCGGGTATTCTTTTTTGGGGGTTGCTTTATAGACAAAGCGGCCTTTTTGTTTATAGAAGGCAAAAAAATTGCGAGGTATAAAACCATTAAAAGAGAACATCAGATCAACGAAGAAATTCGTGATAGGGAAGTAAGACTTATCGGTGAGAGCGGAGAGCAGCTCGGGATCGTGTCGAGAGACGAGGCTTTATCGAAAGCGGACGAATTAGGGCTTGACCTTGTCAAGATATCGCCGACAGCAGTACCGCCCGTATGCAAGTTAATGAACTACGGCAAGTATCTTTTCGAGTTATCCAAGAAAGCGAAAGAGCAGAAAAAGAACCAAAAGATCGTTGAAATCAAAGAGGTTTGGCTTTCCTGCACTATCGACGTCGGAGATCTTAACGTAAAGGCAAAGCAAGCGCAGAAGTTCCTTTCCTCCGGCAATAAGGTAAAGGTAGCGATAAGAATGCGCGGTCGTCAGATGGCGCACCCCGAACTTGCGGCGACGGTTATGTCAAAGTTCTACGAAATGGTAAAAGACTTCGGTCAGATGGAAAAGAAACCGCTTACGGAAGGCAGAAACGTCTTTATGATGCTGTCGCCGATCAAAGCGTAACTTAAATAAATACAACAATGGAGGTTATTCACAATGCCTAAAATGAAAACGAAGAGTGCGGCGAAGAAACGTTTCAAAGTAACCGCAAGCGGTAAGATCAAAAGGTCCTGCTCCGGCAAGAACCATATTCTTACGAAGAAAGACAGAAAGAGAAAGAACCGTCTTTGCGACGGCGCGTACGTAAGCGCAACTCAGGAAAAGACCGTAAAGACGCTTATCTACAACAAGTAAGAATAAAGGAGAGTGAATAGTTATGCGTATTAAAAGAGCAGTTAACGCAGTTAAAAAGCGTAGAAAAATATTAAAACTTGCCAAAGGTTACTTTGGCGGAAGAAGTAAGAGATACAGAGTCGCAAGAGAAGCCGTTATGAAGGCAGGTCTTTATTCCTACTTCGGAAGAAAGGCTAAAAAGCGTGATTTCAGATCTTTATGGATCGCAAGGATCAACGCTGCTTGCAGGATCAACGACATTTCTTACAGCAAGTTCGTTTACGGTTTAAAGAAAGCGGGCATCACCTTAAACAGAAAGGTCCTCGCCGAGATCGCCGTATCCGACGCTCCCGCTTTTGCCGTTCTTTGCGACAAAGCGAAAGAAAGTTTAAGTAAGTAAAGATCAAAGCCTACTTTTAGTAGGCTTTACTTTAAAAAAAGTGATTAGTTCAAGGCAAAATCCGCTTATAAAAAGGATAAAGTCGCTTTCCGATAAGAAGAACAGGGATAGATCGGGACTGTTTGTCGTTGACGGCTTAAAGTCGGTTAAAGAGGCGATAAGTTGCGGTTTTAAGGTTGAAACTCTCGTCTTTACGGAGAAAGGGTACACCCTTTTTGGTAAAACCGAACTGCCATTCGAGATCGTAACCGAAGACGTGTTCTCGGTTATTTCCGAAGAAAAAACCCCGCAAGGCGTACTCGCCGTGTGTGAAAAGAAAGAAAACGCGATTAAAAGCCCCGAGGGTAACTGTATCCTTTTAGACGACGTGAAAGACCCGTCAAACGTCGGCGCGATAATCCGCACCGCCGCGGCGACCGATTTTACGGACGTGTATCTTATAGGTTCGGCAGATCCTTTTTCGTCTAAATGCGTCAGAGCGAGTATGGGCGGGATATTTAAGGTAAGGATCTATTCCGGGAAAAGAGAAGAGATCCTTTCTGCGATCGATAAGCCTATTCTTATAGCGGATATGAAAGGCGAAAACGTTTTCACCGCGGATCTGGGCGGGGAATATTGTTTGGCGATAGGAAACGAAGGCCACGGCGTCTCGGAAGAGGTGCGAAAGGCGGGTAGCATTACCGTGTCTATTCCCATGCAAAACGGAGTGGAAAGCCTTAACGCCGCGGTTTCCGCGGGTATACTAATGTACGCGCTTATTAAGAAAAGTTAAAGGAGAAAAAGTATGTCAGGACACAGCCATGCTGCGAATATCGCCGTTAAAAAGGCGAAAACGGACGCCACAAAGGGAAAGATATTCACCAAAGTCGGAAGGGAAATAGCGGTAGCCGCGAAATCCAACCCCGATCCCGAAACGAACAGTAAACTTGCCGACGCTATCGCCAAGGCAAAATCCGTCAATATGCCGAACGACAACATTAAAAGATGTATCGCAAAGGCGGCGGGCGAACTTTCGGGCGCAAACTACGAAGAATTAACTTACGAAGGCTACGGGCCGTCCGGCAGCGCGATCATTATTAAAGCGCTTACGGACAATAAAAACCGTACGGTAGATTACGTAAGAACGGTAATGAGAAAACACGGCGGAAGTTTAGGCAACGCGGGTTGCGTCTCCTTTACTTTCAACACTTTGGGTATAATCGCCGTCGAAAGGACGCCTGATCTTACCGAAGACCAGATAATGGAGTACGCGTTGGACGCGGGTGCGGACGATATCGTTACCGAGGACGACGCTTTTATCGTCAACACTTCTGTTTCCGCCTTCTCGGCTGTCAGAAAGTATTTAGAGAGCAAAGGGCTTAACTTCTTCGAGGCGGAGATCCGTATGGTACCGCAAAACAAGATCACTTTATCCGGCGACGAACTTGCGAAGTTCAAAAGGCTTATCGACGGGCTTGAAGATCTTGACGACGTAACCGACGTGTATCACAACGTAGACCTTCCCGAAGAAGAGGAAGAAGAATAGTTTTTATCTGCCGACGGCAAATTGCCGTCGGCTTTTTAAATTGACAGCGCGTTTACGTAATGTTAAAATAATTAAAAACGATTCGGAGTAAAATATGGAAATATCGGAAATAATAGGAAAAAGACACTCTGTAAGGGAGTATCTTGATAAGCCTATCGAAAACGAAAAGCGCGCCGTTTTGGACGCGCTTTGTAGCGAGTGCTCGGAAAAAAGCGGGTTAAAGATACAGGTTTTCTACGACGAACCGAAAGCGTTTTCTTCCGTTCTTTCCAAGGTCCGCGGCATAAAGGGCGTTAAAAACTATATCGCTTTATTCGGCGAGAGCGGGAAAGACGAGAGCGTGGGATATTACGGCGAAAAGATCGTTCTAAAAGCGCAGGAACTTTCCCTGAATACTTGCTGGGCTGCGGGAAATTACGACCGCTTTGCCGTAAAGATACCCGATAAAAA
>CAMPBJ010000128.1 GCA_946637575.1 uncultured Clostridia bacterium
ACGCGCGTGTTGTTTCTTACAAGCACGTCCCCTTTTTTAAGGTACTTTACTATGTCGCGGAATATCTCGTGGCTTATCGTGTCCGTTTTAGAATCGTAAACTAAAAGTCTTGAAGAATCTCTCGGCTCTTTCGGAGTCTGCGCGATGAGTTCTTCGGGTAGATAATAATCGAAGTCAGTCGTTTTCATTTTTGTCGTCGAACATAGAGATCTGCCCCTTTCCCGCGGGGGCGGTAAGTCCTATGTGCTCGTATCCTTTTTTAAGTATTACCCTTCCGCGCGGAGTTCTCGCGATAAAGCCGAGTTGTAGTAGGTACGGTTCGTACACGTCCTCTATCGTACCCGCGTCTTCGTTTATGGACGCCGCCAAAGTATCTAAACCCGTGGGGTTACCGCCGAACTTTTCGGCAAGCGCCCTTAAAAGTTTGACGTCGATGGAGTCAAGCCCGAGTTCGTCTATCTCCATCATCGAAAGCGCGCTCTTCGCGTCGGATAAAAGCACGGCTTTATGCCCTTTTACGACGGCATAGTCGCGCACTCTCCTTAAAAGCCTGTTCGCGATACGCGGAGTTCCGCGACTGCGTTTAGCAACTTCCGTCGCCGCCTCGTCTTCGATCTTCGTTTCGAGCATTTCCGCAGCGCGGACGACTATTTCCTTTAACTCGGGAACGGAGTAAGTTTCAAGTCGGCATATCACCCCGAACCTGTCGCGAAGAGGGGTAGATAGCATGCCCGCGCGCGTCGTCGCGCCGATAAGCGTGAACTTCGGTAGCGGCAGTTGAACGTTTTTAGCGGACGGACCTTTGCCGATAATAAAATCGAGCGTAAAGTCTTCCATCGCGGGATAAAGTATCTCTTCGACGTTGTGATTCAGCCTGTGTATCTCGTCGATAAACAGAACGTCTCTTTCGTTTAAGTTCGTAAGTATCGCCGCAAGATCCCCCGCTCTCTCTATCGCCGGACCGCTCGTGATTTTAAGCGACGAACCGAGTTCGTTCGCTATTATATGCGCAAGCGTTGTTTTACCGAGCCCCGCGGGGCCGTAAAGTAAAACGTGATCCATTGCGTCCTTTCTCATATTCGCCGCGGCAACCGAGATCGCGATATTGTCTTTCACCTTCTCCTGACCGATAAACCCGTCCATAGATTTCGGGCGCAGTATGTTTTCGGCAAGATCTTCGGTTTCGGATCTCGTGCTTATTACAAGTCTTTCTTCTTCCATACTCTACCTACTTTATCCTTCTCATCGCGTAAGCGATCTGCTGTTCGATGGTTTCCGCGCCGGATTCCTTTGCCCCGTCTAACGCCTTTACGATCTCCGACTTCGTAAATCCCAAAGAAGATAACGCCTCGAAAACTTCGGCGTCCGGTTCGGCAACCGTTTTCACGGTAGCAACAAAGCCTTCCGAAACGTCGCCGCCTATTTTATCTTTGAGTTCTAAAACGATGCGCTCGGCAGTTTTTTTGCCAAGCCCCTTTACCGCGGAAAGTCCCTTTACGTCGCCCGTGGCGATCTTAAAGCAGAGTTCTTTAACGCTCATTGAGGACAGCACCCCAATGCCCATTTTAGGACCTACGCCCGAAACGGATATGAGTTTTAAAAACATCTCCTTTTCCTCGGGACTATTAAAACCGTAAAGCGCGATATCGTCTTCCCTTACCGCAAGGTAGGTGTAAACCTCGCCGCCGCCGTGTTCTAAAAGGTTTTTCATCGCCTCGGCGGAGCAGGATATCTCGTAACCTATCCCGTTACACAAAACCAGCGCCTTTTCGCCGTAGGTTTTAAGAAGTTTTCCGTCTATATATCCTATCATATCACACCTTTCTCCGAATTATATTCCCGTTGCCGGAAAGCGTGTAGTTTCCGGGCGCGTTCTTTACCGAGAACAGCCCGCCTAACTTGTTCGTCTGCGCATGCGTCAGCGCGACAGCCAAAGCGTCCGCCGCGTCGTCGGGTTTCGGGATCGACTTTAACCCCAAAAACGTCTGCACCATCGCCTGTATCTGATTTTTTTCCGCCCTTCCGTAACCCGTCAGCGCCTGTTTTATCTGTAAGGGGGTGTACTCGAATATCTTTCCGCAGAGTTTTTTTGCCGTAAGTATCAAAACCCCTCTTGCGTGGGCGACCGCAATACCCGTTTTTACGTTCTTTGCAAAGAACAGTTCTTCGATCGCGATCTCGTCCGGGCGGAAGGCGTTTATCACTTCGGTTATACCCTTTTCAAGAAGGCACAGTCTTTCGGACAAATCGTCTTCCTTGGGAGTGGAAATAATGCCGTAATCTATCATCTTCGGCTTTCCTTTTCCGTCAGTTTCAATTACCCCGTACCCCAAAGTCGCAAGCCCCGGGTCGAACCCCAAAATTACCATAGGTATATTGTAATGTATTTTAAAGTAAAAGTCAATAAATAAAAAGGACGACGCGCTAAGGTCGTCGCCCTCGGATACTTTTTTTACGCAGCCTTTATGTTGTCGTAATTTGCGGTGTCCGCAAAAATGTAGGACGGGTTCTCGATAGAGAAGTTTAAGTCCATAGTGGTATAACTTCTGCCCTCGCATCTGCGGATAGACACGGTAAACTTATCTCCCTCTGAAAGCGTGCTTTTTGCGATACTCATAATTAAACCGAACGCTTCGTTTGCGGTATATCCCGAACTTACGAGTTCGGAGAGCGAGTATATCTCGTTTTTCTCGGTTACCTTGTTGTAAAAGGAAACGGACAACACTTCGTCGTAACTTTCTAGGGAGCTCGAAAGTTTTGCGTACGGCTTTGCGCCCGCCTTTTCCGCCATACTGCCTTCGTCGACAGTTAAAAAGAAGAGACGCGTTCCCATCGTGTTCATCTGAACGACGACGCCGAGCGACCATCTGCCCGAAACGTAGCCGTAGTTTAACTTATCGCCCGAAGCAAGATAGGTGGCTAAAAGTTGTTTGACGACGTTTACCATGCCCCTGTCCTCTTCGCCTTCCTTTTCCGTCGTCTTTAACGGGATCGCAAAGTTAATAGACTCGTAGTTCGTGTTCCCCGCGTTCGTGATGCCGACGAGTTCGCCGTAAAGGTTATAAAGTCCGCCGCCCGAGTTGCCGGGGTTAGTGCCGACCGCGATCTGCATAAGCGTCATATATCCCGCGGATTCGACGAGAACGTCACGTCTTAACGGATTTGCCGAACCCACGCTCGTAGCGGAGCCGGGAAGTGTTCCCGTGGGGTTACCTATCGCAAACACGTTCTCGTAAAGATCCACAGCGTATTTTTCGGTGTCCATGATCTTTGCTTTAACGAGCGTTCTTGCGACGGTCAGATCCGAAACGTAGAGTTTAATAAGGGCGATGTCCGATATCGCGTCGCCGCCGACGAGCGATACGG
>CAMPBJ010000129.1 GCA_946637575.1 uncultured Clostridia bacterium
TGAAAAAACTCTGAATTGCTTTATATGTTTTTTAAAAATAGCCTTCGAATCATTATACATATACTTTAAAACAATTTTGTCTTTAATTTTATCAAAATAAAAATGGGTAAGCTCGGTCTCCTTCAGTGTGAACAAAGTAACGGAATAGTAGGAATAATCCACCCTCTTCAGCATCTCGACAAGTGCTTTTTCCGCACCGCCTACGACTACATTTGTAAAGACTATCGCTATCTTTTTCATCTCTATTTCTCGCTTAAAAGTTCCTTCCAAAGTTCTTTTATTTTTTTATCTTCTTTATCAAATTCCGTACAGTTTACTTTTACCGCGGTTTTGCTTACGTTTATTATTCCTTCGGCAACGCTTTCGGCGGTAAAATCAGTAAGAAAAATACCCTGCGTTATCTTATTCAGCGTTTCCCCGCCTATCGTTTTAGTAGAAACGACGGGTTTACCTAACGCAAGAGCCTCTACCATCGAGAGTCCGTAGGATTCTACGTCGGATGCGGAAACGTACACGTCCGACGCGGAAACGTAAGGCAAAGGATTTGCAAGACCGCCCGTAAAGATAACGTTTTCGGTCAATCCGTTACTGTCAACTTTTTCTCTTACGTCTTCCAAAAGATCGCCTTCGCCTATAAAATACCAGGAAAAATCTATCCCTCGACCCTTTAATATCTTAGCGCTCTCCACCGCTCTGAAATATCCCTTTTCTGCTGACAGTCTTCCGACCGTGCAGAGCGTAAGTTTATCTTTCTTTGCGACGCTGTATTCCTTTGAACGTTCTAAAAGATAATCCCTATCAAAAAAGTTCGGAATAACTAACGTTTTCTCTTTTATATTCGGATATGCGTTTAAAAGCAACCCTTTTACGCCTTCCGATACCGCTACGACTTTGGTGAATTTCTCAATAACCCGCTCATGCAGTTTTTCATCTATCAGCGAGCCGTGGTGATAAAAAAGTACCTTCTTTTTTGATTTAATGCAGTCTGCGACAAAATTCTCTGCCTCGCCGTGTTTATACGCAATAACGACGTCGTACTTTCCTAAAAGTTGACGGCTGTAACTTCTTAAACAGGCGTTTTGCATTTTAATCGCAAACTTTTCTTTCCTTTTCCCCTTACTTATTTTAAACAACAGATAATAGAGAAAAAATGAAAGCGGTTTATTTGTTGTGTCCGCTTTTGACAGTCTTATCGTGTCCACACGGATATCGACCTCACTTAACAGGTCGTCATCATCATGTAAAAGCAAAAGGTCGCAGTCGTATTTATCAAAGTCAACGTTGTGAAACACGGATATGAGCGCTCTTTCAACTCCGCCGAGTTTCATTCCGTCCATAACGAACAGGATTTTCTTTTTATTCATCGAATTTCCTTATTATTTTTGCCGGAACACCGCCGACTAAAACGTTGTCAGGAACGTCTTTCGTTACGACAGCGCCGGCGGCGACCACTACGCCGTTTCCTATTTTAACTCCGCCAACGATCGTAGATCTTGCGCAGATCCAGGTGCCGTTGCCGACTGTTATGTTCTTTGTTGTGCCTTCCCCCGCTCTGCGTGTCTCGTCGCCTATAATGTGCGAACCGGTAAGAAACGTAACGTCCGGTGCGATATCGCAGTTGTCTCCGATAAACACTTCTCCAAGCCCGTAAAGAGAAAAACCGCGGTTTAAGTAACAGTCGCTTCCGGTATGCAGTATGCCCTGTAAAACGATAGGAGCAACGACTTTCGTGCCTTTCCCAAGATCGTGCCCGATACTATTCAATACTTTTCGCTTTTGCTCCCACTTTTTTGTGCCGGCAAAAGTCTTGTTTACACGGTGAAAAGCAAATCTTCTTTTTAAACCTAAAAGCATCTTAACCCCTATGTTTTAACCTGTATATTGCGTCTGCGATTTTATTTACCCCGTTTCTCCCGAAAAGCCAGTCAAACCTGTAATGTAACTTGTCCATCTTAGTGCCGCTTTTAAGGAGTTTTCTATAAGGCTTTATTTTCCTTTTTATCTCTTTTCTTTCGGCTTTATTTAAATAAGGTAAATCCGATAAAACTTTATTTACCATTTGCCGACGTTTGTTGTCAAGGATCTTTCTCCCCGTGTCCGTATAAGAATCGTTTTTCTTTTCTTCGTCTAAAATTTCTATAATTTTTATATCAGAAAGCGTGTTCTTTACCTTTCTGTTAAAGGTAAGAGACCCGGCAACATCACGTCTGTAAAGGTAGTAACGGTATTCAAAACACTTTACGGTGGGGTTTTTAGCAAAAAGCCTTGCCGTCCATTCCTCGTCTTCATCAAGCAGCCCCACGTGCATAAATAATTCGTTTTTTATAAGATAATCTCTTTTTACAACGTACAGCCACGGCATAGGTAACGGCGAAACAGACTTAAAAAGGTTTTCTGACATTTTACCGTCTTCACCATAAAGCAACGAAGAATTTAAATGCGTCATCTCTCGTTTTGTTCCGTCACCGTAGTACTCGTAGAAGTTAAAGGTAAAAATTTCGGTCTTTCCGTCGAGTTTTTCTATAATGCTGTCAAACGCACCACTGATAACCTTGTCGTCCCCGTCTACAAATGCGACGTAGTCCGCATTGGCGGTTTTGATCCCCGCGTTTCTCGTATCTGCAACACCGCGGTTCTCTTTGTGGACTACTTTAACGCTATCGTATTTTCCCGCTAATTTATCGCAAATTTCCCCGCTACCGTCGGTAGAGCCGTCGTCAACTAAGATAACTTCTATTTTATACTTCGTCGGGAAAAAACTATCGACGCACTCTTCTACGTATTTTTTTAAGTTGTAAACCGGCACTACGACCGATAAATCGAACTTATCCATTTAATAAACTCTCTTTCCACTCTTTCAATTCTTCGGAAAAATAGTCAAGTATCGCTTTCCACTGCGTATCGTTGTTCACCGCCGAACTTTCAGAATTGTTTGTTTTAGTCAGCGCCTCTTCCTGAGTCCCTTTAACGGGCAACGGAAACGGAAGCCTCCCAAGACTTGAAACCTTTTTACCGTTTAAGTAAGTCATAGCAGTTAGCCATAAATCGTCCGCATAAGGACACAATCTTCTTATTAACTCTTTATCAAATGCTCGCCTACCCAAAATATGCGGAGGATAAAGTACGCCACCGCATCCAACCACACAAAGATTGTCCCGACCAAATACTTTCTCTGAATTCATACCCCAAATAATGGGAGTTAAATAATCTTTCTTTGAAAAAACTGCCGTACACGTACCTACTATACTGTTTTTATCTTTCTCGTACACATCTAAAAGATCTTTTACCGTATCTTTATGGTATATAACGTCATCGTCGCAAGTTATCACGATATCGTTAGGGTGATTTTGCAT
>CAMPBJ010000130.1 GCA_946637575.1 uncultured Clostridia bacterium
ACAGAGACGAAAGAACGCAAGCGATTTTTAAAAATATTTTTTAAAATTTTTCGTCTCACTAAAAGTTGATTATTTATGCACACATTATTTCGATATAAAATATAAAAGAATAAAACGTAAAAGAACGAAAATCTATATAAGTCGCTGAAAAAGGTGGGTGTCCACCTTTTTTTTAACGCTCCCGTTCGAATCCGCTTTTTAAACTTTACACAAAAAAAAAGAAGGACCGGTGTCCTTCTTTTTTTTGTGGTGGAGATAAGCGGATTCGAACCGCTGGCCTCCTCGTTGCGAACGAGGCGCTCTACCAACTGAGCCATACCCCCGTTTCCGCCACAAAACCTACGTGGCGGAAAGTTTTTCTTTCAAGCAAGAATTATAATATCACAAATTTTCGGATTAGGCAAGGGATTTTTTTACTTTATCACGCCTTTTTTTAAGATTATGTTCGCGTAGATCGCGCCTTCGCCCGTCGCGACGACGGCGTACGCTTTTTTTGCCCTTTCGTAAAACTCGAATCTGTCGATCCCGCCTATCTTCGTATTTCTATCGTTTTCTTTTGCGACGGCTTTGTACTCTTCCCAGATAACGGGGTTTACCTTTCCTTCGTCGCACGCCATTAGGCGCATCAAGATCATGTTCGGATCGGAATAAGTGTCGAGCGGGATGACCTTTAAGATCGCGTCTAACATCTCAACCCCGCCGAGCCCGTCCGCCCTTATCACCCTGTCGTTTATTCCGCAGGGAAAGTTTCCGTCGGCGATCACGATCTCGTCGCCGTGCCCCATCTCGCATAGGACTTTCAAAAGTTCGGGGGATAATATTTTAGGAATATTTTTAAGCATATTTCTCTCCTTTAATCTATGATTTCCAACTTTATCTTACCGCGCAACTCGTCCGTCGTAAAGTAAAGTTTTCCGTCTTCTTCCGCTTTTTCTTTGCCGTTTACAAGGTAAACTCTATCGCCCTTACCCCTGTTTTCGTAAGTAATATCGATCTCCGCCTGTTTAACAAAAGATCTGATGCTCGCTTTTTTAAACGGCTGACCTTTCGAAAAACTAATGGCAAGTCCGTTCAGGTCGGGTTTTATGCCGAACACTCCGCCGATTATCGACTTTATCATAACGCTTGCAGATCCCGTGAACCAGTCGTTCATCGACTCGCCGTCGAACCCTTTTTCTTCGTTATAGATAAACGAGTTCGACATTACGAACGGCGTCGTGGTGATGATCTTGTGATTTACCGGGATCACTTTATAAAGTTCTTTCCATGCTCTCTCGGTTTCCCCTATTTCCAACAGCGACATTATGGCAAACAGAGTCGAGTGATTGTACGTCGCGCCGTTCTCCGCCGTGCCTTCGGGAAGGTTTTTGATCCTTCCGACCTTTTCGTTGTCAAAAGAGAACGCTGGCAGGAAGGTTTTCAAGCCGTATTTCCCCTCTAATCTGTCGTACGCCGACAGAATAAACGGTATCATATCCCCGTACTCTTTATAAAGCCCGGACAGGATCCAGAACGAGTTGACGATAACGCTGTCGCGCGACTTTCCGTCGTTATCCGAAAAACTTCCGACGAACCAACTTCTCTCGTCCCCCCAGCCGTGCAGGATCTTCTTTTCTCCGTCCTTTTCCGCCACCGCGTAAGTATAGATGCCTTTCTTCAATTCTTCTCTCGTTTTTAAGTATCCCGCGACTTTTTCGGTAAACTTTCCGACCTTTTGCAGTATCTTGGTGATCTCGCCCAAGTTTCTGTATAATTGTAAGGACGCCATCACCGAAACCCCGCTGCCGAACGGACGGTCTTTTTTATCCGTCCTGCCGAGCCCGTCCAACGCGTCGTTCCAGTCGCCGTACAGGGCGTGAAGACAATGCGTGTTTTCGTCGATATTAGACACGAGAAAATCGCAGATCCTTAAAAGGTGTTCTAAAACGGTGTCCTTCTCCTTTGAAAAATGCACCGCGGTCGCGGTCCTTACTACCTGCGACAAGCCGTCGAAGTTATAGTAACCGCAAACCCTGTCCAAAAACGCGTAGTCGTCGGTATATGATAGGTATGTGTACGCGCAGGAAATTATCCAAAGCCCCTGGTCTATGTATGCACGAAGATCCATAAGCGGCGCGGTCTTTTCGTTCTGGGGATAAGAATACTGTCTCGGCGGTCTGCCGTCGTCCCCCGTAAAGCCCAAAATCTCGACGATCTTATCCCCCGCGTACTTAAAGTCCCACGGGATCATGCCTTCGACCTGCTGGGTAACGTCTCTTACCCCTATAAAGTCGCCTGCGTAATTTTTTGCCCGCGCGCAGTAATCGACCTGACGCATAACGTTATATAAAAAGTCGTTGACGACCGTATCTTTCCCCGAAAACTCGCCCTTAAGCCCCTCGAACTTTATTCCGAGTTTTTTTATGGGCGAAGTCGCGTTCTTTTCTTTTAACGCTGAAAGTTCTCTTTCGGACAGTTCTTTGACTCCGTTTCCGCAAGGCTCTTTTTCGCCCGAAAGACTCAACACGTAGTAGATCTCTTTTACCCCGTTCGGTTCTAAAGAGAACTTTACGATCTCGCCCGCGATCGCGGTTTCGGTGAACTCGGTGTGGAGTTTTTCTTCCTTAAAAGCGCCCGAATACAGCGAAGTCGCGGAAGATAAGGAGTTGCTCGTTCCACCGCAGAACACGCGCCTCGACGTCGTGTACTCGCCGTTTTCATCCCCCTCCGCGTTAAGCGTTAAAAAGTGGGTAAAACAGTTATCGCGACTGATGTGTTCGGTAACGCGGAACTTAAAGCCGCGTTCGGTTCTGTCCGAGACCTTGTACCACTTGTCCTCGAAATCGTCGTAACATTGATGGCGAAGTAAAGGATTAAAGTAGGAAGAAAGATAGGTGTTTATCTTTTTACCCGACTCGTTTTCCAAAAGTAAAGAAAAGTGGACGCGTTTTTTACCGTCCACGAAAGCGCGGAGAACGGCAAGAAGTCCGTCCGTTTCCGCAAAATAATATACGCAGGAAGAAGTGTAAACCGTAAATCTGTTTACGTTCCCCTCGAAAACGTTCTTTGCCGTGCCCGTTACCGACACGGGAATAAATCCGCCGTCCTTTTCCTTTCCGAAAAAGAAGGAAAGGTAAGGCTCTCTGCCTTCGGTCGACTCTAAAAAGACGTTAAAGTTGCTCTCCCCCAAGGACATATTGCCCGAAGAGTACGCCCAGAGCGTAAGCCCGTCTTCCGAATACGGAAATCTTCCGTCGCCGACTTCCCTTTTGGAGCAAAGAATAGTATCTTCGTCTAAATAGTAGCACTCGCTCGGCATGCGCTTGCCGTTTTTTTGCGGGTCGTTTTCAAGGTTTTTTACTCTTTTATAGA
>CAMPBJ010000131.1 GCA_946637575.1 uncultured Clostridia bacterium
AAGACTACCGAATATAGTCTTTCTTCGGTGTACTTTATGCCGGTAAAATCCATTTCGGCTTTCGCGCCCGCGGCTGCAAGAATAGACGACGTCCCGAGACCGCTTCCTTTCGGCACGTTGTTAACTTCCGTCTGCATTAAAAAACCGCCGCCGAGACGCTCTAACACTTCAGAAAGGTCTCCGCCGCTCGCGGGAATTACACCGCAAGCAATAAGGCACGTTTTCTGCAACACGAAGGGATCGAACGGATTTCCGACGTCGGTAACGTCCTTTATATCGTCAAACTCGCCGTGTACGTCCATATCCCGACTGTCAAATACGATCTTCTTTTCACGTAGTTTTTTTATACTGACTTCGACAGGTCTCTCGTTTTCTATAAGGATCGACGCGTTTAGCACCCTTCCGCCGTTTTCGTTACAGTATGGCGGTGTGTCAGACCAACCGCCCCCGAAATTGACCCTTAGGGGCAACTTAACTACAACGCTGTCGCTCGATATCCTACACTCTTCGTTATATTTAATATCAGACCTGTGCGCAGCGATCAGTTCGGAAGATATACTTTTAAACGCCTTGTCGTAGTACTTTGCGCCTTCTTTACCCGAAACGATGCGCCCAAGATAGAAATAGAGTCTTATCATTTCACCGAAGGAAAGTTTCGTCTCCGCGTCCTTTATCCACTCCTTCTGTATTTTTGAAAGAACTTTTATCCCGGTTTTCTCCGCCACCGTTCTTACGCTTTCACCTTTTTCTATGCCTTGGAGCAACTCGTTCATCTTGACAAGGTCATGCATGCGAGACTTCCACACGGCAAGTGCAACCGAGTCCGCTTGGTTAAAACTTTCTTCAAGCGATATGCCGTCGTCGCGTAATTCTATGCTTCCGCCGTTTAACACGGAGCGGATCGTTTTAAGTGTGGAACAGACCGCCTCGTCGACAGTATCGCACGGGTTAAATAGTTTTGCGTTCCAAAGGGAGTCGCAATTCCTTATCTTTACTCCGAGAAGAAAGGGCTGTTTAGGATTGTCGTTTACTCCGTATCCGCGAACGACGAATTTGCCGTTCTTCAATTTAAGAGCGTCTAAAACAACGCCGGACGGTATTTCTCCTTCCCTTATTTCAACGTCGGACAGCACTACGTTGTCACAGACTTTCACGCCGCTATGGACGTAAGAGTTTTCAACATACACGTTTTTACCTACGCTCACACCGTGTTCTACTACTCCGTTGTAACCGGATACGCCGTCCGGAACACTACTGTTTATTTTACTGCCCCAGCCTAAATATTCGTAGTCGTCTATCTCTTCCGTACAAAGCCTTAACACTTCCTTAGTCGTCCCGAAGTGCAAAAACTTCGCGGGGGAAAGACGTAACAGTTTTAATTTATATTTATTTATAGCGTTGAATATCTTTTCTCTTGCAATTTTAAGTTCGTCCGAGAACTCACCCTCTGGCTGTTCGGAATAAAACTCTTCCATCGTAGAGTCTTCCGCAAGCGGATATAGAAAATCGGCGTACAAAGAAAGCCTTACCCTGCTGTTTACCATTTCGTTGAACTTCTTTTCGTCGTCTATTAAAGAATACAACGATTTTTGAAGTTCGGCGGAGAAAATAACTGCACCCGTGTCTATATCTACAAGCCCCTTTTCGTTGACCGCACCGCATTTTTCCAGCCTTTCTACGCTTTGTTTGTGCAAGAACTTTTTAACGTTCCCGTTCTCTCCGCGTAAAAATACGCCGTGATTCTTTCCGACCTCCTTCGTCTCCTTAAAAGATAAAACCGCAGCGTCCTTTAATGAAAAATTGACTTGCAAGGGGTTGAATAAAAGCAAAGCGTCTCCGGATAAAAGCAACATTCCCTCGCCTATCCTCGAAGGTATCTGCGTAGTAGCGATTATAATCTCGTCGAAAAGCGTAGAATTCCTTCCGTCAGGCAGTTTTCGTGGTACGGGTGAGAAAATTTTACCCAAAGCAGAGTACTGCGGTATCCTTTTACTGTCTCCGCCGCTGTGGATCACAAGCGTTTTCAATGAAGAAAAGTCTTCGCTCCCCGAACGTTCCTTTACGTACTTTATCGCGCTGAGCGTCGCTCCGCCGCTGCCTATTCTTTCGCCGTTCAAGTCGGGTATCACGACAAACTCGGTCTTTTTAGGCAAAAACTTCTGTCGCTCTTTTAACTGCAGTCGGAAACCTTCCGCCTGCTTTTCGTTCGAGGCGGTAAGTATTACGTAATCCCACGTGACGTAATTCGTTTTAATTATCGACGAAGAATACTCTTTAAATGCATCTTCATACGACTGCGCTAAAAATAAAGACTTAAGCCTGTCCATAACTTACCTTTTATTATTTTCTCCACACCATTTTATTTACTACGCCGGTGTAGGATTGTATTATTTTGACCACCTTATCCGAAACGTTTATATCCGTGTAATCATCAACCGGTTTGCAGCCGTTTTTATCCTTCACCGCAACTTCTATCGCTTGCAATAAGTTCTGTTCGTCTATTCCGGCAAGAACAAAACACGCGCTATCTAACGCTTCGGGGCGTTCGGTGGACGTCCTTATGCAGACCGCGGCGATCGGCTTATTTATTCCTGCGTAAAAACTGCTCTCTTCGGGCAGCGTTCCGCTATCGGACACGACGGCAAACGCGTTCATTTGCAAATTATTGTAATCGTGGAAACCCAAAGGCTCGTGCATAACGACGCGCTTATCTAACTTAAATCCCGTCGCTTCCAACTTCTTTTTGCTTCTCGGGTGGCAGGAATAAAGCACGGGCATGTCGTACTTTTCCGCCATTTTATTTACCGCGTTAAACAATGAATAAAAGTTTTTATCCGTATCGATATTCTCTTCCCTATGCGCCGAAAGGAGAATATATTTTCCTTTTTCGAGTCCTAAACGGGAATGGATATCCGATTTTTCGATTTGCGCGAGATTTTCATGCAAGACCTCCGCCATCGGGGAGCCTGTTACATAGGTCCGCTCCTTCGGAAGCCCGCAGTCGGCAAGATAACGGCGCGCATGCTCACTGTAAGCGAGATTTACATCTGAAATGATATCGACTATGCGGCGGTTTGTTTCCTCGGGCAAACATTCGTCCTTGCAGCGGTTTCCGGCTTCCATATGGAATATCGGGATATGAAGCCGCTTCGCACCTATTACCGAAAGACAACTGTTTGTATCGCCCAAAACCAAAACGGCGTCGGGTTTTATCTCGGTCATAAGCTTATATGACTTTGCAATAATATTTCCGCAAGTCTCGCCGAGGTCATTGCCTACCGCGTCAAGATAGACATCCGGTTTATCAAGTTTCAAGTCCTTAAAGAATACCTCGTTAAGATTA
>CAMPBJ010000132.1 GCA_946637575.1 uncultured Clostridia bacterium
TCTATTTTAGACGATATTTTTCTTATTTCCAGATCGTATGCAAGCATCTCCGCGTTCTTTAAGTTCCCGCACGCGACGATGACCGAAAGTCCGTTTTTTACATGCTCTATAACGGCGGAGTAAAACTCGCGAAGGTCGTACCTGTAATTCGCGACGGCGGACGCGTTCGCGTTTATTATAACGAGCGGATCGAAAAACGGGATCGTCCCCGATAAAGCGGACGTGGCGACGAGCCTATGCCTTTTTAGAAGTTCGGTAAACCTTTCTTTTTTAAGGAAGTTCTTTTCGGAAAAAGAATAGTTTTCGCCCGAATTTACAAGGTCTTCCCTGCGCTTTGCAAACTCGTTCTCCAAAAGGTCGTAAAGTTCGTTTAGTCGTTTCGGCTCGTTTAGGATCACCACCGCGTCTTCGGGAATAAGGTCGAAAAAACTGACCGCGTTTTTAGACAGGCAGGATAAAAGTTCCATACTCTCCGCGTCGCCGTTCTCTATTGCGGCAGAAAGGTCGGACGTCAGAACTTCGAGCCTCGCCCTCTTCTCTTTTGCCGACTTTAAGGTCTCGTTTTTAATAAGCGATAAAAAAAGATCTTTATCGTCTTCTTCAAAATCGAATTCGAGCGCGGAGAGAAACGAAACGCTTTCCGTTACTTTAAGCGACTTTCCGCTGTCCGCGTCGAAGTACTTTATGCTCTCTACCTCGTCCCCGAAAAAGTCTATGCGGACGGGATCTTCGCTGTCTATCGGGAACACGTCCAAAACGTCCCCCCTTACGGAGAAAGTCGCCTTGCTCTCCGTCCGTTCCGCACGTTTATAACCTAAACTCACTATCTTTGAAACGAGTTCCGACCGCTCGTGCTCTTCACCCTTTTTTAAGGTAAGATCGCCTATTCTGTTTGAAAAAAGTTGCGTCGCCGACTCTAACGACAAAACTACCACTTCCGCGTCCGCGATGTTTTTTTCGGCGATTATCCTGTCGAAAAGCACGTCCTTCGACTGTGCCTTAAAACTTGTGAGAGTATCGTGTTTTGCGGGGATATATACCGTTTTTCTGCCCGAAAAATCTTCTATCGCCTTTTTTGTCGCAAGTGCGGAAACGTGGTCCTTTTCTATTACGACGACTTTTCCTTCGGTCGCGGAATAAAGGTATCTTTTTAGGCTTTCAGGCACGCCGAAAACCGCCGAAGGCACGCCTTGGCGGACTGACGTCAGGTAATTTTCGGTAAAATTACCCTTTTTTAATAGGTCCGTTAAAAAAAGCATAATATACCCGAACGGAAAACTTAATCGGTTTTCACGTTGTATTTTTGCATTACCGTTTGAACGGGTATTCCGCGCGCGAAGTCTATGCTAGCTTCCGCGGAACTGTCGGTCGCTTTTTCGATTATCTCCTTTTGTTCGCCCTTTATTCCGGATAAAACAAAGTCGATGAGCGGTATGGGGAGTTCGATCTTCGGCTTAAAGCCCACCCTTACGCGCGGAAAGTTTTCCGAAGAAAGTTGCGACACGATACTTTTCATGCCGTTGTGAGTGCCTGCCGAACCGAACTCTCTGATCCTTACGCTGCCTATCGGCAGATCGTAATCGTCGTAGATAACGAGAACGTTTTTAAGGTCGATTTTATAGAAATCCACCGCTTCTTTTATCGCCTCGCCCGAAGAATTCATATACGTCAAAGGCTTTAAAAGTATCACCTTTTCGCCGTTTACGTTGATCTCCGCGACGAGTGAGCGGAACTTTTCTTTTGAAAACTCCGCGCCCAACTTTTTAGCGATCTTGTCGACGGTCATATAACCTAAATTGTGATAGGTATTCTCGTAAGCCTTTCCCGGATTACCGAGCCCCGCTATCAGTTTCATATCTTTCCTTCTAAAAAAGCCGTTTTAATTAAAACGGCTTTTTTGCGTGTTATTTTACGTATCAGTCTTCGTAGATTGCCGAAAGCGACGAATCCGAATATACCGCGGTGATCGCTCTTGCGACCGCCTTTGCGACGGAAATTATCTTAAACTTCGGATTGTTTTTAACTTCGTCGCTCATATCGATGGTATCGAGTATCGCGACTTCTTTTATGGGCGACGCGTTAAGTCTTTCTAACGCGGGACCGCTTAATACGCCGTGAGTACAGCACGCGTAAACTTCCTTTGCGCCGTTATCGATAAGCGCTTGCGCGCCGTTGCAAATAGTTCCCGCGGTGTCTATCATATCGTCCACCATAAGGCACTTTTTACCTTTAATGTCGCCGACGATATTCATTACTTCCATAACGTTGGCTTTCGGGCGACGTTTATCTATTATCGCGATGGACGCGTTTACTCTCGCCGCGAAGTTTCTCGCTCTGCCGACAGATCCTACGTCGGGGGAAACGACTACCCAGTCTTCGTCCATTTTATTCTTAAAATATTTGGCTAAAAGCGGCGCACCGTACAAGTGATCTACGGGGATATCGAAAAAGCCCTGAATCTGCGGCGCGTGAAGATCCATCGTCATCACCCTGTCCGCGCCGGCTGTGGCTAAAATGTCCGCAACGAGTTTTGCCGTGATCGGATCTCTGGGACGGGCTTTCCTGTCCTGTCTCGCATAGCCGAAGTAAGGAATTACAGCCGTTATTCTTCCCGCGGACGCACGCTTACACGCGTCAATCATTATGAGAAGTTCCATAAGGTTGTCGTTTACCGGGGTGGAAGTCGACTGGATAATAAAAATATCCTTACCCCTTACGGTTTGCGGAAGAGTTATACTTATCTCTCCGTCAGAGAACTTGCCCACTTCCGCGTCGGACAGCGGGATCTTAAGTTCTTTTGCCACCGCTTCTGCAAGCGGTCTGTTTGCGCTTCCGCACAAAATCTCAATAGAGTTGCCGTGTGTTATCATGTTTTTCTCCTTTAGTAACATTGCGTACTGTAGGTACGTTTTATATTCTATGCCAAATATTTTTTTTAGTCAAGACTTTTACGAACTCTCTTCGATTTAAAATAGTTTTTTAAAAGTTCCGAACACTCTTCCTCTAATATCCCGCCTAAAAAATCGACGGTGTGGTTAAGCCCGCTGTCGGTAAGTATCGGATACTTACTCTCCGCGCAACCGCTCTTTTCTTCGGACGCGCCGTAGAACACCTTGTCCATCCTTGCGTTGACGATAGCCCCCGCACACATTGCGCACGGCTCTACCGTAACGTACATCTCGCACCCGTTAAGTCTCCACGACTTTAATTTTTTGGACGCCTTTTCGATCGCGATCATCTCCGCGTGTCTCGTCGCGTCCTGATGCTTTTCGGTGAAGTTATGCGCACGCGCAATTATCTCTCCGTCTTTAACGATAACCGC
>CAMPBJ010000133.1 GCA_946637575.1 uncultured Clostridia bacterium
GGAGTTTACCGACGCGATGATACGCGATATTGCGAGCGACAAAGAAGTGTTCGGCGCTTACGACCTTATCTTAAACAATTACGGGACTGACAGGAATATAGGCAGCGTCCACGTGGAAGTGAAAGACGATATCACGGCGCGGGAAATACAGGCTTTGGAGCGCAGGATATCTTACATGTGCTACGAAAAGTACCACACGATAATGACCGTTGGGGTATACGCGAAAAATCAGGAGAGCGAAGACGATAAAAAGGTAAAAGCGCGCGTTATGGAACTTTTGTCCGCGATACCCGAAATTATTCAGGTACACGGGTTCTACATAGACCGCGAGCGTAAAATCATCGGCGCGGACATAATCATCTCGTTCGACGTTAAAAACGCGGACGAAATATACGCGAACGCGACGAATATACTTGCAAAAGAGTTTACGGATTACACCGTTCAACTGATACTCGATAAAGACTTTTCGGTGTCTTAAAAAAGGGAACTTACGATGGATAAGAAAAAAAGGCTTGAAAAAAGATCGGCTAGGCAAGAGCGGATCAAAGAAACACTAAGAAGGAAACTCTTAAACCCGACGGACATAAAATATTCCGCGCCGCTATCTTACAGACATTTAAGGATAATCGGTTGGATAGCGTTCGCGTGCGGACAGGCGGTTCTTCTAAACTCGGTCGGGATCGGCCTTTTCGACGAATCCGCGTTCAGCGGAGCTCTTACTATCGTACTCGACGTGATAGCGAACCTATCCGTACCGATGTTTTCGATAGCGGCGTTCGGCGTGATTTTAGATTCGGACGACTCTTTTAAGAACACGCTTATATTCTACGGCGTGATGTTCCTTGCGATAGGGCTCGGATTAAACTTCTTATATTACCGCTACGTAAACGGACTTTTGCTTAATATGGGCGTATCTGCCGACAGCGCGGACGTTCTTAAAGAACTGCTCGGTAGGCGCGTCGAAATAAACTTGTTTGCGGACTTGTTTCTGTTCGCCGTGTTCCACTTTTTTACGAACTACACGCCGAAAAAACACTTTCAAGGAAAAAGGCTTGCCCTGTTCCGCTCTTTTTCGGCACTTCCGATACTGTTCGTTACGGTGCTTTATATCCTGAAGATACTGACCGCGTTAGGAAAAATGACTCTGCCGTTTTTTATCTATCCGTTTATACCGACCAAACCGCCGATGGTTTTTTTGGTGTTCGTCGCGATATCGCTCTGGATAAAGAACAGGAGAAAACTTATCTATTCGCTCGGCGCGACCGAAGAACAGTACGCGGCGTATAACTCGTCAAAAAGGGGTTCGCTCGCGTTTTCCGGGCAACTGTCGATCATCATATTGCTGTTTGCGATCGTGGAACTTGTGCTCTTCGGAATAATAGCACTAACGATCGTCGCCTCTTCCGGAACGTCGGGATTAGACGCGGAGTTAGATACTCTGCTTTCCGTTTGCGGTTTCGGGGAGTGCCTGAATTTACTCCTTGCGATCCCGATAATCTTTTTGTACTCGTACAATAAGCGCGAAAAGAACAAGTCGATCGATATCATAATTCCGCTTGCAGGGATAGGTCTTACCGCGCTTTTATACTTAGAGTTTATCTATAACGGACTTTTGCACCTTTTATCTTAAATAAAAAAACATAAAAAAACGCCTCCGCCGTAGCGGAGGCGTTTTCCCTTTTTAGATTTTTTCAAGTAGTTTTAAGACGATTTTGCAGGAGTTATCCGCGGCGTCGTTTGCAAAGCCGGAGTAACTTTCGTGCGCTTTGCCGTCCGCCTTGTCGGACAGAGCGCGGAGTACCACGTACGGCTTACCGTAGTTTTCGCACACTACCGCGACCGCCGCGCCTTCCATTTCACACGCCAAAGCGTTATAGTCGTTTTTGAGTTTTTCCACATAAGATTCGGACGCAACGAACTGATCGCCCGTAGCGATAGTCCCCTTAAACACGTGATCCGCCCCCAAAACTTCCACGGCGGAAGTATATGCAAGATTTACGAGCGTTTCGTCGCAGTGATAGTAAAGCCCCTCTTCGTTGCCGTACCCCGGATCTCCCGAACGCCAGATAAAGCCGTCGCTCCTTATAATCCCGTAGTCGTGCTCGACAAGGTCGGTCGCGATCACTTCGTCTAAAACCTTGGTTTCGTCCGAAACGCCGCCGGCTATCCCCGTGAAAATAACTTTCGAGATATCGTAGTTTTCAAAAAGTTTGGTCGCGCCGGAAGACGTGCGGATCTTTCCTATCCCCGCTTTCGTTATAACGACGTTTTTCCCGCAAAGCGTGCCGACGTGATATTCGCCCCCGGAAATATTGTCCACGCGCTTTATATCCGCTTTCTTAAGAAGATCCGCGATCTCGTTGTCCATTGCGGAAATGATAGCAATATATGTCGCGTTTTCCTGCTTTTTACAGCCGGAAGAGAAACATACGCCAAAAACTACGAGAGCCGCAAGTATAACGGAAATAAAAATCTTCATTTGTTTTCTCCTTTATCCGCGTTTCTGATTTTCCTTATCTTTTCCTTGAACGCTTTTTTAAACTCCTCGAATCTTACCGCCCTGTACTCTTTGAACTCTTTCAGTTTGGTAGCAAGATGCACCGAGTAAGCAAAGTCAACGGTCATCGCGCCGATAACTCCGCCGATAAAGAACGTGTATATAAGATTTTCCGAAAGCCACGTTATGCCTTGCACGATTATCGGGTTTAGAAAAAAGTAGTACGCCGAGCCGACTAAAAGCCAGGCAAGAGAAAAGGACGGGCAGATTATGCCCATGATATTGCCTTTCCTGTCCGAATAATCCCAAAGTTTTACGCCCATGCCCTTGATAAAGATAAGCCCTGCCAAAAATTCGATAAGCGTCATTCCAACGCCGATTATCAGCACTCTCACTATTATATCTACCGCGTTATTATCTATCCCGAGCGGAATATTGCTCACCGCGTACAGCACGGTAACGCCGAACCCGTAGATGGGAAGATACGGTCCTGTTAAAAACCCGGGATTCATCCACTTTTTCTGCGAAACGAATCGACGGAAAAAAAGTTCTATTACCCAACCTGCAAGCGATCCTATCACAAACAGCGTCGAAACGATTACCACGTATTTCATTTGCCGTTTTTCCTTTTTAAGCGGGGTTAAACTTGCTCTTCGGCTGAAAACACCTTGGGCATTTCCAGTCGTCGGGCAGATCTTCAAACGCCACGCCGTCGTGCTCTTTCGGATCGTAAACGTATCCGCAAACGGAACAGACGTACTTTCCGGTCTTTTTGAACTTTACCGCTTTGATCTCCATTTTTTATCCTTTATAGTTTCA
>CAMPBJ010000134.1 GCA_946637575.1 uncultured Clostridia bacterium
TGTTTCGCGTGTCCGGGCAGTTTTCCTTAAACGTAAGCCCTAAAATAACCACCTTGGATCGTTTAGGCGCTTGTCCCGCCTCTATCATCTTTTTTACTGCGGAATCGGCGACGAACGCACCCATACCGTCGTTAACTATTCTACCGTTTAATATTATCTGCGAGTGATAGCCGAGTTTTTCCGCTTCATAGGTAAAGTAATAAGGATCTACGCCTATGCAATGCCCGCCGACAAGCCCCGGGCGAAAACCTAAGGCGTTCCACTTCGTATTCATGCCGTCAACGACTTCGTTTGTGTCTATATCCATTCTGTCGAATACCATTGCAAGTTCGTTCATAAAAGCAATATTAACGTCGCGCTGACTGTTCTCAACGACCTTTACCGCCTCGGCTGTCCTGATGTTGGAAACAGGGTACGTGCCGACTTCTATGACGATATCGTATACGTTTTTGATCTCGTTAAGACTTTCTCTGTCCATGCCCGAAACTATCTTGCGAATATTCTCCAGTCTATGCACTTTATCACCCGGGTTTATCCGTTCGGGAGAATAACCCACCTTAAAGTCAACACCACATTTAAGCCCCGACTCTCTTTCTAATATCGGAATACAAACGTCTTCCGTACAACCCGGATAAACAGTTGATTCGTAAACGACGATAGACCCTTTTGTTAAGTTTCTACCCAAAATCTCGCTCGCGGAGATCACGGGCGTAAGATCGGGAGTATGATCGGTGTTTACCGGCGTCGGAACTGCAACGATGTGAAACCTTGCTTCCCTTAACGCCTTTTCATCGGAAGTAAAAACAACGGACGTATTTTTAATCACGTCGTTTCCGACTTCTTTCGTAGGATCTACGCCTGACTTATATAAGTCGATTTTGGCTTTATTTAAATCGAATCCGATAACCTTAACGCCTTTTTTTGCAAAGGCGACCGCTATCGGCATACCAACGTAGCCAAGCCCAACAACTGCAAGTTTTTCTTCGTTTTTTACTATTTTTTCATATAACGACATAGTGTTCTCCTGAATTTAATTCAAATTAAGAATTATCATTTAACTTTTATTGTGCCCTCGTTTTCAAAGATATCTTTATGCCACGAATAGACCGCTTGGGTTTTATAATGTTTTTCAAAGAAGGAAATCTTTTCATCAAGGTTTTCAACCGGCTTTACACCGGCATAGCTTAAAATATTACAGTCAAAGACTTTCATAACAGCGTTATGAGTAAGTTTGTGATGAATATGACCATATTCGCCTTCCTTATTATGCGTATAAATAACGCTTGGCGAAACATATTTCTTTATCAATTGCATCGCAGATTTAAGCTTATGCTTGTTCCAAGACGTCTGTATGTAATCAAAATCCGGGAAGTTAAGAATACGACCCTCTGCCCCGTACTCTTCCAACGCGCTGTAAAACTCCGCATTCCTTACCTCATTCATTTGGTTAGATAAGCATATTACGAAAATAGAGTTATCCGTTCTTAATTCATTGTAAAAAAGAAGACTTTCATCGTCCGGATGCGCACATATCATCACTTTTTCGCGTTTACCGACTGATCTTATAATATCTTTTAAAGAACTGTGAAGTCTGTTATAGTTTTTTAATTCCCTACGCGCTCTAAATTTGTTTTTTAGTCTTTTAAACCTTGCTCTTGCGTTCAAAAAAACCTTGAGTCTGTGTAAAACACTGAAGACGGCTCGTTTTATTTTATTTTTAAAAGCATTGACTTTTACTTTTCTGAAAAACTCTAAAGATGATCTGTAAATTATACCGGTATAAGTAACATCTTCAACAGAACCGAAATGACTTTTATATTCTTGCTGTCCACCGCCCAAGTATAAAACCTTTTTCCCCTTCTTTATAAGATTTAATAAATACTCTTCGTAAAGAACCGTGCCTAAAGAATATTTTTTATGTTCAGGATTATAAGAAAGATTTTCAAGATATACAGTATCGCCCTGTTCGCAGGAGAAAAGTACAGACCCTATTTCGCCTTTAATATAGAGCACATAAATATTGGTAACAAAAAATTTACCCACATACTGTTCCGGAGTTAGTCCGTAGTCGGCGCCGTGAGAGATCTTTTTAAACTCAAAATACTTTTCTATTACACGTTCCGCTTCGGGACTTAAACCGTCGTTTATAGTAAACTCAACGACTTTATACTCACCGAGATTTTCGGCGATAAGTCGTTTTTCTCTTTTTAGGTTATACCGTGCTTTTCTGGTTGTTCTTTGTAATAACTCATCAGCCGTACGTGGCAAACTAAGTTTCCAGTGATTCCCTTTAGTCGCCTCGCATCTTTTTAGCGGTTTATACAGATAATAATTGAACCGAATATGCCTAACGGATTTAAAGTGTCTGAAAAGAAAATCGCAAATATCATTAAAAAGATCAGGCTTTACGTCCAAAAGCCACACACCTATTTCGATTTCATTATTCTCCACGCAAAAGGAAAGCCGAGCGTTCTCGTTGCCTTCTTTATAATCAACAAAATACGCTTTTCCTTTTTCCATCAGGTCAAATCTGTTATAAATAAAGTCGTCTAAATTTTTCGCGTTGCCGTTTATATCGCTTATGTAAAACGGTTCTTCTTTTACTGACATATTTATGAGGTTTTAGTTTGTTTTCTAAAAATCGCCTTTAACTTGTTTTTTACTTTCTTAAAAAACTTTTGAGTTTTTCTTTTATTTAAATACTTAAACGCATCCTTCGGAATTGCCTTGCCTTTTTTCACCATAAGGTTGTATGCTTCCAAATGATTCTGTTGCGAGTACGTATCGTTAGACATTCTTTCGAGCGTAACACTCCAGCGTTCACTTAAATTATCTTTATACTTTTTCAGATCAAACACTTCGTCGTATAAATCTAACGCGTCAAGTGCATATAATGCATTCATCGTTCTTACACATTTATCGCATTCTCCGCAATTATCTTCTCCGGCAATGCATATGTTTAAGTTTTTGCGCGCGACCGGATATTTTGAAATAAATTCCAGTTTATCTATTCTGGTTTGAGAAAGCCCCGTGTTATATATCTCAACGTTTTCCGTTGAAAAATGTACCGTATTAAGAATGTCGTAATTATCGTTTTCCCTTTCATCAAGGTTAAAAAAGGAAACCGGTTCGCCGGACGAAAAGTAATATTTACAAAAATACTTTTGTAGGGCTAAAATGGCGGCAATATTTCTGACACTTGCCGTTGCTAAAAACGACTGACAAATAAACTCGCTTATATTCGAATCAACAAGAATAATCGGCAACTCTAATTCGTCTGCTATTTTCTTTGCCTTT
>CAMPBJ010000135.1 GCA_946637575.1 uncultured Clostridia bacterium
TCGGAATACTTCGGTGCGTTTTCTTTTCTGCACGCTTGCGTCGGATTTTTGCACGGCGGAGTCTTTTTATGGGGTATAGACAGACTTTCTTTAAGATTAAACGGGGATACGGAGCATAAAAACGGTGAAAATGCGGAGTATTTAAGGCCGTTTAAGACCTTTCTTGCGATAACGATACATAATATTCCCGAAGGGCTTGCGGTCGGGCTTGCGTTCGGCGGCGCGCTTGCCTTAGGGACGGGGGAAGCGTACTTTTCCGCTTTGGGACTTTCGATAGGCATCGCCGTCCAGAATTTTCCGGAAGGCGCGGCGGTGTCCCTACCGTTTAAGCGCACCACGGGTAGCACTTTTAAGGCGTTTTTATTTGGAACTGCAAGCGGCGCGGTAGAACCGATCGCCGCCCTTTTGGGGCTTTTGCTGTCGGGCATAGTCGCAATAATGCAACCGTGGTTACTTTCCTTTGCCGCCGGCGCGATGGTGTACGTCGTGGCAAAGGAACTGATCCCGGAAACGATCGAAACGGGCGAAACCGCCACGGGAACTTGGGGACTAATGCTCGGCTTTGCGCTCATGATGACCTTAGACGTCGCCTTGGGATAGGAAAAGATAAGGTTTTATATAACAAAACTCATATTTGCCATTGACACTTTATTTCTTTAGTGATATACTATGTTAGAGTAACTATATAATCAATTATTCTGCCCAACGGAGTGTTACATGGAAATAAAACCTTTTTCTAAAAGAATATATCTTGCGTCGCCGACTATGCACGGCGAAGAGTTAAAATATATGAAAGAAGCGTTCGATACGAACTGGATGTCCACTATCGGCGAAAATATAAATGCAGTTGAAAAGCTCGCCTCGGAGTACTCCGGCAAGAAGTACGCGGTCGGGCTTTCTTCCTGTACGTCGGCTCTTCACTTATGCGTTAAACTTGCAGGAGAACGCCTTTACGGCAGACCGGCAGTAAGCCACGGCGCGCTTGAAGGGAAAAGAGTGTTTTGTTCGGATATGACCTTTGCCGCGACGTTAAATCCCGTTTCTTACGAGGGCGGCATACCTATTTTTATCGATACCGAAGAAGATTCTTGGAATATGTCCCCCGAGGCGCTTGAAAAGGCCTTTTCATTGTATCCCGACGTAAAACTCGTCGTGTTCGCAGAACTTTACGGTTTTCCGGGAAGAGTTGACGAGATAAAAGATATTTGTAAAAGACACGGTGCGCTTTTGATCGAAGACGCGGCTGAGGCGCACGGTGCGACTTACAAAGGTAGTCCCTGCGGATCTTTCGGAGATTTAAGTGTCGTCAGTTACAACGGTAATAAAATTATTACGGGATCGACGGGCGGAGCACTTCTTTCGAACGATAAGGCTGACGCGGACAAAGCAAGGAAATGGAGCACTCAGGCGAGAGAGCCTGCGCCTTGGTATCAGCACGAAGAGATAGGATATAACTATCGCATGAGCAACGTGGTTGCCGGTGTGATACGTGGTCAGTATCCTCACCTTAAAGAACACATTGAACAAAAGAAGGCCGTTTATGAAAGATACAAGGCGGGATTTAAAGACCTTCCCGTAGAGATGAATCCGATACTCGAAGGCGCTTGCCCGAATTACTGGCTTTCGGGTTTTACGATAGACGAAAGATATATGTGCAAGCAGGATCGTGGCGACCTAACGGTAACTTACGAAAAGGAAACGGGCAAGACTTGTCCTACTGAGATCTTAGAAACGCTTGAAAAATTGAACGCGGAAGGGAGACCTATTTGGAAACCTATGCACATGCAACCGACGTATAGAAACCACGGTTTTGTAAGTTTAGGGGAAAAGGACGTCGGCGCGGATATCTTTAACAGGGGAGTTTGTCTTCCGAGCGATAATAAGATGACTGAAATCGAACAGAACGTTATCATCGAAGCGGTAAAGAATTGTTTTAGATAGGTTTTGGTATGGCGTGGTATTTTGTTCTTTTGATCGTTTTAGGCGCGTGTGCGGTTCTTGTGGTTCTGTCCGCGCTTCTATATAAGCAGTTTTTTAAACGCTTTTACGATTTTTTCCTTTCATTCTTGGCGTTGATAGTTTTGTCGCCGTTACTACTGGTTTTGACGGTAGTAGGCGCGATCGCGATGAAAGGTAATCCGTTCTTCACGCAAAAAAGACCCGGGAAAATAAGCAAAAAGACAAAAGAAGAGCGGATATTCAAACTAGTCAAGTTCCGTACGATGTCAAACGCTAAAGACGAAAACGGCAATCTTCTTCCGGACGAAAAGCGTCTTA
This sequence comes from uncultured Clostridia bacterium, assembly GCA_946637575.1. GTDB lineage: Bacteria > Bacillota > Clostridia > Christensenellales > Borkfalkiaceae > UBA1259. The sequence continues at coordinate 2,278 of CAMPBJ010000135.1, forward strand.
ACGGATACGGCAAGTTTTTACGTAAGACGAGTTTGGACGAACTTCCCGAATTATTCAATATTTTTATTGGAGACATGAGTATTATAGGGCCGAGACCGTTGCTTGTAGAATATCTTCCGTGGTATACGGAGGATGAAAGACGTCGCCACTCGATTCGTCCGGGGCTAACGGGCTGGGCGCAGGTGAACGGAAGAAACGAGGTAAAGTGGGATAAGCGTCTCGCTTTAGACGTTGAATACGTTGACAAACTGTCTCTTAAATTAGACGTAAAGATATTATTAATGACGGTATTAAAGGTGCTTTCGAGAAAGGACGTTGAAATAGATACGGCGGAAGAAGGCAATTTAGCGGAAATAAGAAAAGCTGAAAAGGAACAAAATGAACATCCTTCTATGTAGTGTCGGAACACGCAACAAAATAGTTCAATATTTTAAAAAGACGTTTTCGGGAACGGGAAAGGTTATTGCGACGGATATGAGCGAGTTAGCGCCCGCGGTTTACGAGGCGGACAAGTTCTATAAAGTTCCGCGCATGACTGACGAAGGGTACATCGACGTTCTTTTTGACATATGCAAAAAAGAGAAAATATCAGCGATACTTTCTTTGATCGATCCCGAACTCTCTCTTCTATCGTCGCATGAAAAAGAGTTTAAAAAACTCGGCGTAACCGTGATCGGTTCTTCTTTCGATCTTTGCGAAATGAGTTTGGATAAATGGAAGATGTTCGAGTTCTTGAGCCTTAAAGGGTATAAGTGCGCTAAAAGTTACGTTGATAAGGAAAAGTTTTTTGCAGACCTTGACGATGGCAAAATATCCTTTCCTGTATTCGTTAAACCTATCAAGGGTAGTGCAAGTATAGCGATCTCAAAGGTGTACGATAAAGAAATGGTGGATAATCTCTTCTCTCATAACGACGGGCTTTTAATTCAGGAGTTTTTAAACGGTCAGGAGATAGGTGCGGACGTTTATATAGACATGATCTCCAAAAAAC
>CAMPBJ010000136.1 GCA_946637575.1 uncultured Clostridia bacterium
CGAACTTTTCCGTCGGCGAGAAGGGTAACTTCTACTTCAAGCTTTTTTATAATATCTTATTTTTCGCCGTTTGTCAAACGTTTTAACGTGTTTTTCACTAAATAACTTAAGATAAAGGTGTGCGTTGCAAAATAAAACGGATATATAAAAAATAACCGTTCCTTAAAGGAACGGTTAGAAAAACGGTCGACTGTCGTTATTTCATGAGTTCGTAGATAAATCTCAACTCTGTTGCGGAGCAACGCTTTAAGTCGTCAAATGTATTTTACGAGACGTTGAGTTAAATGTCAAGTGTTTAACAACCTAAACGAAAAGAACTTGCCAAAGTTAAAGTTGTGAGTTCAAAAGAGTATTCAGAGCAAAAGAAGATGGATATATAAAAATAACCGCTCCTTAAAGGAACGGTTACGTGAGAAGTCTACCCCCGTAGCCCTTACGTCTACGTTTTAGTCAAAAGTTCTTCTCTGTCAACGCGGAGTTCCCCGTTGCTTCCCCTTTAGGGGGCTTCGACAATGATATTTTAATATAAGGAAAGAATAATGTCAACTGTAAATTATAGTCTTAAAAATAAAGGTGTACGTTTAATCGACGTTCAAAAAGCGTGGATTAGTGGTAAAAGTGGTAAACCGCATTTGAAAGGATTACTTATAATTTAATGAAGACTCAGATACTTGGACTTTTGATAAATCGGACATGCCTGTTGTCAGACATTTATAGAAAAAGTATAAAAAGGCGTATAAAAAACACAAAAAAAAGAAATGAACTTGGGATAATTACTAAAAAGTAAATAAGCCACTCGCTTTTTAAGCGTATTTCATTTCTTGCTTATTATTATACTTAATACAAAATATTTTGTCAATTGAAAATTAAAAAAGAAAATAACCGCCCTTTCGGACGGTTAAATGGGAAGTCTCAACCTAACGCCTATCGTCTTCCCTGTCAACGCGGTTTTGCCCGTTGCTCCCCCGTTCTGGGGGCGATGGCTTAAATATAATAACACGGACGATAAAAAATGTCAACTGTAAACTATAAAAGCTGTACGTTTAATCGACGTTCAAAAAGCGTGGATTAAAGGTAGAAACGGTAAACCGCATTTGAAAAGATTACTTATAATTTAATGAAGACTCAGATACTTGGACTTTTGATAAATCGGACATGCCTGTTGTCAGGCATTTAAAGAAGACGTATAAATAGCACAAAAAAAGAAGTGAACTTGGGATCTCTACCAAAGGTAGACAAGCCACTTCGCTTTATGCGTCTGTCACTTCTTGTTTGTTATTATATGCAATTCGGTTGCGTTTGTCAACTGAAAATAAAAAAGAAAATAACCGCCCTTTCGGACGGTTAAGTGGTGGGTCTCTCCTTTCAGCCATGAAGTCCTCACTCAGTCAACGCGCATTCGCCGTTGCTTTACCACTTTGGGCGACACCTTATGGTGCCTTGGCAAAAATAATTATAAAGGATAAATAATGCAATGTCAACTGTAAATTATAGTCTTAAAAATAAAGGTGTACGTTTAATTCCGGCAAAGTCTGCAAGGTTATCTTATAGAAGAAAAGTTTAAGCAATTATATTTGCCAAGCGGCGTGAAAAACAAGTATATCAATAATAATATAAATGGAAAACCCTTAAAGTATAATTCTCCTATTTATTATAATGTTGGTACTGTTTCAAAAAAGCAAACAAATAGAATTGTTAAATTTGCAAAAAAGAAAGATTTTTAGGAAAGAAAAAACCCTTGCAGGACTTCGCTCACGCAAGGGTTAAAAGATATTTCTTTTCGCTACACTTATCATTATATGCATAAAATATAATTTGTCAACTGAAAAAAAATAACCGCCCTTTCGGACGGTTACGTGAAAAGTCTACCCCCGTAGCCCTTACGTCTACGTTTTAGTCAAAGGTTCTTTTCTGTCAACGCGGTGGTGCCCGTTGCTGTTCCTTACAGGAACTACGACAATGATATTTTAACATCAGGAAAGAATTATGTCAAAGGTATTATAAAGAAAAATAAAAAGGGAAAGTAGCCTTTCCCTTAATGGTGCGGAATTCGAAGTCAGCCCTTACATTGTAAAATTACAAATGGCTATTCCACTTTCGTGGCGACCTAAATATTACGACTGCGGAATATTTCACCGTTTTCGTCAACCGCATTATTATTGTATGCAATTCGGTTGCGCTTGTCAACTGAAAATAAAAAAGAAAATAACCGCCCTTTCGGACGGTTAAGTGAAAAGTCTACGTATTAAAGCCAAACGTTCTTTTCTGTCAACGCGGAGTTCCCCGTTGCTTCCCCTTACAGGGGCTGGTGGCTTAAATATAATAACACGGACGGTGAATTATGTCAACTGTAAATTATAGTCTTAAAAATAAAGGTGTTCGTTTAATCGACGCGCAAAAAGCGAAGTCCGGCATTTTTCTAAAAGCAACAAAAGAGAGTTAAGATGTTTAAAAAAAATATTTAAAAAAGAAAAATCAGCCATAAAAATTTGAGCGTTACCGCTCGGTTTCCCGAATTATTTATCGGGCTTCGGCTGATTTGTATGGTTTATTATATGCAATTCGGTTGCGTTTGTCAACTGAAAATTTATAGTCGCCGGGCTAAAACGTAAAGGAGTTTTATAAAAGATAAATATTACAGAGAACGTGCTTGGATATATTTATATATGACTTCCGCCGCGTTTAATATTAAACGCGGCGGAAAGTAAAGTTTATTCTTTTACGGTTATATCGAAGTAAGTGGAATAAGATTCGCCTTTTTTGAGTTTTATCTGCAAATACTTATCTGCAAAGTCGTCCGTAACGCCCTCTAACGCCGGTATGCCGTGCCACGGCTCGATGCACACGAACGGCGCTTCGGTGAAAGGATTATGCCAGAATCCCACGTAACACATATCACCAAAAGAGACGGTTACCGACGCGTCGCACTTCTCGGATTTTAACGAAACTTCCTTTGCGGTGTTTCTTAAAAAGATCGCGTCTTCGTCGAAAAGATCGTGTTTTAATCTTAAAATCTTTCCGCCCTCTAATTCGAACGGCACGTGCTCGCCGGAATAGAGATAAGAAGGCTGAGTCATTATCATGCGTTCGGGTTTGCAAGGCTCTGCGAACTCTAAATAACAGTCCGTAAACTCGCCTTTAGAAAGCAGCGGAACGTTGAATCCCGGGTGTCCGCCGACCGAGAACGGAAGCATCTCTTCTTTGTCGTTTTTAACGTCGAAGGTTACCGTGAGTTTGTTCTTTTCGAGTTTGTACGTC
>CAMPBJ010000137.1 GCA_946637575.1 uncultured Clostridia bacterium
AACGAGCATTTGGTTTTCGTTCGTCTTTTCGTCGGTCGCTAAGTTATAAAGTTCGCTTGCAAGCACGTCGATAGAAAACACTTCGCTCGCGCTCTTTCCGAGAACCGATAAGTCGCTCTTTCTCGTAAGGAGCGGAACGCTCCCTTTCTCCGCTATCGCCGTCAGAATATCGAGGCTTTCTCTTTTGACGGCAAGCACTTTTGCGTACTGCGGACGGGAAAGCGCGGTCAGAACTAGCGGACGGGTGATATTCAGCATATTACAGGTAAGTATCCGTCTTATTCTCGATTCGGTATAACGCCTTGTGGTCACTTTTTTAATAAGCGCGTCTATCGACTTATTGTCTTTAAGCAGAGCCTTTATCCTGTTTTCCAGCCCTTCGGTGCAGTCGGGAACTTCGGCAAGCCTTTTTTTATCTACCGTGATAAGCGCGCCGAGTATGAGTTTTTCAAAGTCCTTTTGAGAGAAGTGCGCGGTTTTTAAGTCGTTATAAACGTACTCGGGTACGGTTTTTCTTACCGGTCTGATCTTTTTTTCGTCCAGCGCAAGCCTTATACTCTTTGCGCTGGTGATCCCTTTATTTAACTTTCCGTCGTTATGGTCGCTGTTCCTTAAAAGCGGATATATTCCGATATCGCTTTTTAATTTAAGCAAGGCTTTTACGTATTCAAGTCCCAAAATGTTGTTGGGCGTCGAGATAAGGCTTTCGTCATACTCTCCGCCGAGACTTTTTACCGCCTCGAACTTTGACTTGCAGAGAGAATAGCCCTTGTCGAGATTTTCTTTTAAGATCCTTTTAAACTCCTTGGACTCGTTGTTCATGGCCTTCGCAAGTGAAAGATAGTCTTCTTTTTCGCCGCTCTCAACCCCAAAACACAATCCGTCTACGATACCGAGGGCGGAGATCAAAGACACCGCGCCGAGAGCGAAAGTTTCCGCGTTCGCGACGGAAAGGACGGTGGGGAGTTCGATGACCGCGTCCACGCCGGAAAGAACGGCGTGTTTTGCACGCGTAAACTTACTTAAAATTGCGCCTTCGCCGCGCTCGGTAAAATTGCCCGACGATACGACGACGATTTTTTCCGCGTTAAGAACGTTTTTTACGTATTCGATTTGGCGGAGATGCCCGTTATGGAAGGGGTTGTACTCCGCGATTATTGCGCAAACTTTCATAAAAACACAAAAACTCCCGACGAATATTTTACATTTTCGATTTAAAGTTGTAAAATATATCCGTAAAATCATTTTACACTATCGGTGTAAAAAAAACAAATCAAATCCGAAAAATTTTCAAGGAGTTTTAAGATGTCTATTTTAGAGAAGATCAAGACCGAAGCGAGCAAACTTCAAAAGAACATCGTTCTCCCCGAGGGCGAAGACGGGAGAGTGGTTAAAGCCTCCGCGGAAGCGGCGAACACCGGACTTGCGGTAGTTACCCTTTTAGGCGACGAACAGGCGATCAAAGCCGCGAATCCCGACGTGGACCTTAAAAAAGTCAACATAGTAAACCCGATCACGAACGAAAAGACTGTTTTTTACGCCGAAATGCTTTATAAAGCGAGAGAAGGCAAGATCAACAAAAAGACCGGGCTTCCCGAATACGCGACCGTGGAAGACGCTAAAAAAGCGATCCTTAAAGACTACACGATGTACGGCGCGCTTATGCTTAAAGCGGGCGACGTGGACGGGCTTGTTTCGGGTGCTTGCCACTCTACCGCGAACACGCTCCGTCCCGGACTTCAGGTAATAAAGACCGCGCCCGGGATCGACACCGTATCTTCTTGTTTTATCATGATAGCGGACAGGGAAAACGAATATAACCCCGACGGCGTGGCGGTGTTTGCCGACTGCGCGATAAATATCGAACCCGACGCGAAACAACTTGCGGATATCGCGATATCTTCCGCGGAAAGCGCGAAGAGTATCGCGGGGATAGAACCGAGAGTCGCTATGCTCTCCTTTTCGACGAAGGGCAGCGGAAACGACGACAAGTACTTTAAGTCCGTTCCGAAGATGCAGGAGGCTACCGCGCTTGCAAAGGAAATGGCTCCCGACCTTAAACTTGACGGCGAGTTCCAGTTCGACGCCGCGGTTTCCGAGAAAGTCGGCAAGTTAAAAGCGCCCGACTCTCCCGTTGCGGGCAAGGCGAACGTCTTTATCTTCCCGAACATCAACGCGGGTAACATAGGATATAAGATCGCGCAAAGATTCGGCGGATATATGGCGCTCGGTCCTATATGTCAGGGTTTTGCAAAACCCATCAACGACTTATCTCGCGGTTGCAGCGCGGACGACGTCGTTGCGGTCATAGCGATCACCGCTTTGCAGGCAAAATAATAAGGAGAAAAGTATGAAAGTATTAGTGGTAAACGCGGGAAGTTCTTCCCTTAAATATCAGCTCATCGACATGGAGAACGAGTCCGTCATATTAAAAGGACTCTGCGAAAGGATCACCTTTGCCGGAAGTAAACTTACTCAAAAGACCTTTGACGGCAGAGAAACGGTGATCGAACAGGATATGCCCACGCACAAAGAGGCGATGGAACTCGTTTTAAAAGCGATGCTCGACAAGGAAAAAGGCGCGCTAAAATCGGTCGACGAGATCGGCGCGGTTGGGCACAGGGTTCTCCACTCGGGCGAAGACTTTAAGCACTCCGTAGTCATCGACGACGAAGTGATAAAAATTTGCGAAAAGAACGCGGAATTAGGGCCTTTGCACATGCCCGGCAACATCGCTTGCATTAAAAGTTGCAGGGAAGTTATGAAAGGCGTTCCTATGGTCGCGGTGTTCGACACAACGTTCCACTCGACTATGCCGGCAAAAGCATATATGTACGGTATTCCGTACGAAGTGTACGATAAGTACAAGATAAGAAAATACGGTTTCCACGGAACTTCGCACAAGTTCGTTTCCGAAGAGACGGGTAAGTTCTTGGGCAACCCGAACGCCAAAATGGTCATCTGCCACTTGGGGAACGGTTCTTCGATCTCCGCGGTAAAAGACGGCAAGTGTCAGGATACGTCAATGGGCTTTACGCCGTTAGAGGGTTTGGTTATGGGAACGCGCTCGGGCGACATAGATCCCGCGGCGGTTGATTATTTAAGAGTAAAATTAGGATTAGATCCCGACGAAGTGGTCAACTACTTAAACAAAAAGTGCGGTATGCTCGGGATATCCGGGTTATCTTCGGATATGAGAGACTGCACGGAGGCTGCGAACGCGGGCAATGAAAGAGCGAAACTC
>CAMPBJ010000138.1 GCA_946637575.1 uncultured Clostridia bacterium
TTCTAAAAGCGGGATCGCGGTCGCGGAGTACTTGAAAAGCAAAAACGCGACGTGCTACGTTTACGACGACTCCACGAGCGATAAAACCCGCGCAAACCTTGAAAAACTTCGCGATCTCGGAGTAAAAGTCGTCGAAAAGGAAGATTTGGATACAATAATCGACCTTATCGATATTTTAGTTATAAGTCCCGGCGTTCCGATAAACCACGCGGTCGCCGTAAAGTGCAAAAACGCGGGAAAAAGGATAATGGGGGAACTCGAATTCGGGTTTTTAAGGTTTAATCCGCCCGTCGTCGCGATAACCGGAACGAACGGAAAGACGACCACGGTAAGCCTTTTGGACGCTATTTTTAAAAAGGCGGGACTTTCTTACCGCACCGTAGGGAACGTTGGTATTCCCGTAACCTCAACCTTAAACGAAACGGATAAAGACACGTTGTTTATCGCCGAAGTCTCGAGTTTTCAGTTGGAGAGCGTAAGCGCTTTCGATCCTCATATCGCGTGCGTGTTGAATATCGCGCCCGACCACTTGGAACGGCACTACTCTATGGATAACTATATCTTTCTTAAAAAAAGGATATTCAAAAATCAGAAGAGTAGCGAATTTACCGTGTTAAACTACGACGACGAAAGAGTGCGCTCGTTCTCCGCCCAGACCGGCGGTAAAGTCGTTTGGGTGTCCTTAAAAACCGAAGTCGACGGCGCATACGTTAAAGACGACGTCATATATTTTAAGGGAGAACCGGTCGTTTCGGTTTCGGATCTTGCGCTTTCGGGCGAGCATAACGTCTATAATTCGGCGTTTGCCGTCGCGGTTTCTATGCTTCTTAAAATAGATAAGGAGCATATTGTCTCAGCGCTGTCCGAGTTTAAGGGGGTTAAACACAGGCTTGAAAAGGTCGCCGAAAAGGACGGAATTATTTACTTTAACGACTCCAAAGCAACAAACACCGCGTCCTGCATTTCCGCGCTCTCTAATATGGATAGACCTTTCACGCTTATTTTAGGTGGCAGCGAAAAGGGTGAAAAGTACGACGAACTTTTCCGAAAGATCGCGGAAAGCAAGTGTAAATACGTAGTAATAACCGGCGCTTCTCGGTATGAGATGCAAAAATGCGCAAGGAACGTCGGGATAGAAGAGTTTACATTGACCGACGACTTTTCTACCGCCCTTTCCGTTGCGTTTAAAACGGCAAGATCGGGGGAAGCGGTGCTTTTTTCGCCGGCGTGCGCAAGTTTCGACAGGTTTTCGGGCTACGAGGAGCGCGGGAACGCATTTATAAAGGCGGTAAATGACTTTGTCCAAGAGTAGTTTGCCGCTTAAAAGGAGTACGGGCGATATTCCGCTGCTTATCGCCGTCGTACTTTTATCTTTAACGGGGCTCGTATTTATCTACTCGGCAAGCAGTTATTCCGCGCAGTCGACCTATAACGACGCCTTTTATTTTGTCAAAAAACAGGCGATCGGTATAGTTCTCGGCATAATCTCGATGGTGGTACTCTCCAAAGTCGATTATCATTTAATTAAAAAAGCGAATATCCCTATCGCTATCATAACGTTTATCACGTTATCGCTTGTCTTCGTGCCGGGAATCGGCGTTGAAAACTACGGCGCGAAGCGTTGGATAAATCTCGGCTTTTTTACCGTTCAGCCTTCGGAACTTGCGAAGTTTTCGCTGATACTTTTCGCCGCCTCATACTTTTCTAAAAACCCTGAAAGAGCGTATACTTTTTTGGGATTTTTTCCCGTGCTTATCTACGGGCTTTTGCTTTGCGTCTTTATAATTTTAGAACCGAATATGTCGATCACCGTTTGCGTCGGTACTTTGCTTTTATCTTTGCTTTTTTCGGCGGGGGTAAGGTTAAAGCACTTTTTATTTTTGCTGATCCCGGCGCTTATCGGCGGAGTTTTTCTGATAATTGCAGAACCGTACAGGCTTGCGCGATTATCCGCATTTTTAAACCCGTGGTCTGATCCTAAGGGCGAAGGATATCAACTTCTTCAGTCGCTTTACGCCTTGGGAAGCGGCGGATTTTTCGGGGTGGGGCTTTTTTCTTCAAGACAGAAGTTTGCGTTTCTTCCTTTTTCGGAGTCCGACTTTATCCTTTCCATAATCGGAGAAGAGATAGGGTTTATCGGTCTTCTTCTCGTTTTTGCATTGATCTTTTTTATAGTAATGCGCGGACTTAAAATCGCGAGAAAGTCGAAGGATTTTTTCGGGTTTTTGATCGCCGTCGGCATCACCATGATCTTCGGCATACAGGCGATAGTGAACGCGCTCGTCGTGTCAGGAAGTATTCCGCCGACCGGACTTCCGCTCCCGCTCGTTTCAAGCGGAAACACCGCGATCGTTATCTTTATGTCCGAATTCGGTATTCTCTACAACGTTTCAAAAAAAGAATCTTTAACCTTTTGACCGCTTGCGCCATATTATACAATATCTTATTTTAGGCGGTGCGTTATGCAGAAGTTCGTGGTGCGTGGCGGTAGAAGACTTGCGGGGAGCGTAAGGATTGAAAGTGCAAAAAACGCGGTGCTGCCCATGATGGCGGCGGCGATCCTTTCGCATGAAGAAGTAGTTATTACCGACTGTCCGAAGATAAGGGACGTTTTAAGTCTTGTCGAGATTTTAGATAAACTCGGCGCAAAAGCGGAGTTTTCGGAGCATGATCTTTACATATCGTGCAGAAACATAGAAAATTTTAAGATTCCCGAGCACTTAATGAAAGAACTTCGCTCTTCCGTCTTTATAGTCGGCGCGCTTTTAGGAAGGACGGGGCAGGCGGAGTTTACCTACCCCGGCGGGTGCGACATAGGCGACAGACCTATAAACTACCATCTCGACGGGTTAAAAAGGATCGGTTACTCTGTCGAATACGGCGACGACGGGATAAAAGTAAAAGGCAAATGCACCGGCGGAGTCGTCGAATTACCTTTCCGCTCGGTCGGGGCGACCGAAAACTTAATACTTGCGTCCGTGATATCCGACGGGATCACCGTTATAAAGAACGTGGCGAGAGAACCCGAAATAACCGACCTTATAAGTATGCTTAACCTTATGGGCGCAAAGGTTACCGGCGCGGGAGAAGACGTTATTCGTATAGAAGGGGTAAAAAAACTCGGCGGAGTAAAGTATAAACCTATCCCGGACAGGATAGAAACGGGCACGTTTATCATAGGCGCTCTGATAACCGGCGGTAAGATAGAAATCATGAA
>CAMPBJ010000139.1 GCA_946637575.1 uncultured Clostridia bacterium
GGGTTGCAAGATCGCGGTGATAGATCCGCTCGGGAACGTTTTAGACACTACGGTAGTTTATCCCACTCCGCCGCAGAACAGGACGGAGGAGGCAAAGGCAAAACTTATCGCGCTTATCAAAAAATATAACGTCAACGTGATCTCGATCGGCAACGGCACGGCAAGTAAAGAATCCGAAATATTCGTCGCGGATATGATAAAGGAATCCGGACTTCCGCTCTCGTACGCGGTCGTAAACGAAGCGGGCGCGTCCGTATATAGCGCAAGTAAGTTAGGTGCGGAAGAGTTTCCGGACTTCGACGTTACGCAAAGAAGCGCGGTTTCCATCGCAAGACGGCTTTTAGATCCGCTTGCGGAACTTATAAAGATCGACGTTAAATCGATAGGCGTCGGGCAGTATCAACACGATATGCCGGAAGCGAGGCTCGAAGAAGTTTTGGGCGGAGTCGTCGAGGACTGCGTAAACAGCGTCGGGGTGGACTTAAACACCGCGTCCGTCCAACTTTTATCGTACGTCTCGGGCTTAAACCTCGGCGTTGCGAAGAACGTCGTGGAGTACAGAAAAGCAAAACGCTTTGAGAGAAGGGAAGAACTTTTAAAGGTCAAAAAACTCGGGGAAAAGGCGTACGAACAGTGCGCCGGGTTCTTGCGTATAACGGACGGCGACGTTCTGGATAACACCGGCGTTCACCCCGAAAGTTACGGTGCGGTCGAAAAACTCTTAAAGTCCGTGGGGTACACCTTAACAGACGTAAAAGAAGGAAAGGTAAAGGACATAAGGGAAAAGGTAAACGAAAAGGGGATAGACAACGTCGCGAAAGAGTGCGGAGTCGGCGTTCCGACGCTTACGGATATTATGAGCGAACTCGTAAAACCCGGAAGGGATATAAGGGATTCGCTCCCGAAACCCGTACTCCGTTCGGATCTTATGGATATAAACAGCCTGAAAGAAGGCATGGAGATCACGGGAACGGTAAGGAACGTTATCGACTTCGGCGTGTTCGTGGATATCGGCGTGCATCAGGACGGCTTGGTCCACATTTCGCAGATATCGGATAACTTTATAAAGCACCCGTCCGACGTATTGAAGGTCGGCGATATCGTAAAGGTAAAAGTTCTTTCGGTCGATAAGGTAAAGAATAAAATATCCCTTACCATGAAGACGGCGGAACTTCCGCACGGCATCGCGGTCGGCAATCAGAAGACGGACAGGGAGAGAAAGGAAGGCAGACGTTTTGCCGAAAAGAAACGCGAACAGACAAAGGAAATGAGCAAAGAAGAAATGCTTAAAGAACTCTACAAAAAATTCGGCAGATAATAAATAAAAAATCCGCGCCCGAAAAAATCGGGCGCGGTATGTTTTTAAGCAATTTATATTTTCGGTATAAACCCTTCGAAGATTATGTTGTCGGCGAAGGGTTTTACTTTTTCGTACTCTTCTTTTGATCTGACCGTCCAGGCGAACTTAAAAAGTTTCGTTTTTATCGGGAACGCCGACTCTTCCATACTTATAAAGTCGGGGCGTACGATAAAGTTAAGCGCGGTATGCTTTACGATAAAGCGGTTTAAGGGTTTTTCGTCTTTTAAGTCCTCGTACTTTTTAGTCGAAAGCACGCCCGAAAGTTTGTTCGGCAGAAGTTTTTTCATTTTCTTTACGTAAAGCGGGTTAAAACTCTGCGTCACAAAGTCGCCCGAATACCCATTTAAGATCTCCGCAACGGTATCCACGGCCGTTCCGTCCGGCTGATTTTTTATCTCGATAAGCAGCGGGACTTTGCCGTTTACTAGCCCCAGCACCTCTTTTAAGGTCGGGATCTGATCTTTCCCGAATATTTTCAGTTCCTTTATCTCGGAAGAAGTAAGCGCGCAGATATCGAGATCCTCGCCCGTAAGCCGTTTCATATTCCGATCGTGGACGGAAAATATTTCGCCGTCCTTGGACTTGTAAAGATCGATTTCTATGGGATAGTCGTTTTCCACCGCGTTTTTGTAAGCGGAAAGCGTGTTCTCCGCAATATTCCCGTTCCAGAGTCCTCTGTGGGCGACGGGTTTTGGAAACAGTTTTCCTACCTTAAAGTCTTTCATAAATTCGCTCCTTCTTTTTTTCTTGCAAAATCGTCAGATTTGTTATATACTGGATAAAAGCGTATTCTATTATAGCACAGAAAAGGGGAGTTATGGCGATAAATAAGAAAAATATCAGAAACTTTTGCATAGTCGCGCATATCGACCACGGCAAGTCTACTCTTGCGGACAGGCTTATGGAGATGACGGCGACGGTCAGTTCGCGCGATATGGAAGAGCAACTTTTGGACTCTATGGATTTAGAGCGCGAAAGGGGAATAACCATAAAACTCACTCCTGTGCGTATGTTCTACAAAGCAAAGAACGGGGAAGAGTATATCTTTAATCTTATCGACACACCCGGACACGTCGACTTTACCTACGAAGTTTCGCGTTCGTTAAAAGCGTGCGAGGGCGCGATTTTAATAGTCGACGCAACGCAAGGGGTAGAGGCGCAGACGCTTGCGAACGCCTACCTTGCGATAGACAACGATCTTGAAATAATGCCCGTCATAAACAAAATGGACCTTGCCTCCGCCCGTCCTGACGAAGCGGCAAAGGAGTTGGAGGACATTTTGGGCATCGACGCGGAAGACGCGCCGAGGATATCCGCAAAAACCGGGCTTAACGTGGGCGACGTTTTAGAACAGGTCGTAGAAAAGATCCCCGCTCCCAAAGGCGACGAAAACGCGCCGTTAAAAGCGCTTATTTTCGACAGTTACTACGATAACTTTAAGGGCGTCATATGTTTCGTCCGTATAGTAGACGGCACGGTGAAAGTCGGAACGCACATAAAGACGTTTGCGTCGAACAAGGACTTCTTTGTTACCGAAGTCGGAGTGTTTACCCCGAACATGTTCCCGAAGGACATGCTGTCCGCAGGCGAAGTCGGGTATATTGCCGCGAGCATCAAGTCGATAGAAGACACCGCGGTGGGCGACACGATAACCGACGCAGACGATCCCGCGAAAGAACCGCTTGCGGGCTACAAAAAAGCGCTCCCCATGGTCTTTTCGGGCGTATTCCCGTTAGACGGCAGTAAGTTCAACGACTTAAAAGACGCGCTCCTTAAATTAAAACTAAACGACGCCGCGCTCTCGATAGAGCCGGACAATTCCGCGGCGTTGGGATTCGGATTCAGGTGCGGA
>CAMPBJ010000140.1 GCA_946637575.1 uncultured Clostridia bacterium
CGCCCAAACGTTACGCGCCGGCAACGGTTCGGAAGGATCGACCGAAGCTTTCGCCGCGTCTACCGCGATCACCTGATACGCGCTTTCGGATCTCGTGCTAACGTTCGACGTTACCGTGCAAACGATCATATACGCACCTTCTTTGTCCGGCGTGAACTGAAGTACGCCGTCGTACGCTATCGCCATGATATCCGCATAGGTATATCCGTCCTTATCGTACGCTTTATTAGTGCTGACCGAGGACGCTTTCGGGATTTCCACCCAACCGGTGCTGCTTCTCGTAGCGTTCTTGTTGCTGTTATAATAGAGCGCATATCCCGTATCGAAACCGGAAGCGTTGATAGTAAACTCCGGAGCGGTGTACTGCGTTCCGACGTTGCCCCTTCCGATAGAATCCGCACTTGGAGCGGTAACCATGATAGGCGCGTCGTCGTCGACTTTAAATCTGAATACGTAGTTTAATCCGTCAACGTTATTTTCGCCCGCACAGTACTTTCCGAAAACGTAACTATCGCCGTCTTTTTCCAGGAAGTCCGCAGTTTCCATTTGGTTTCCGTTCGCGTCCTTAAACGCAACGTAGAACGTATAAGTACCCGCCGCGTTTAACGTAAACTTAAGCGAAGAAGTCGTTCCCGTCGTAGCGGTAGTCGGTCCGAAGTAGTGAACGGTGTACTTCAACTCGTCGTAAGACGAAGTATCGTCGTAAACCAAACTCTTAAATGACGGAAGATCCATGCTGTTGCCTAAAACCACGGAGTGAGTTACGCCGTCGGTTACGGTCTGATATTTTTCCTTCAACGCGTTCTCGAAACTTTCGATCGCGTCAAGATTATCCGCGATGTCGAAATATGCGGGGGTAGCAGAGTCGTCAGACTTATTTACGACTTTAACGTCGTAGTTAGAGAACACGATAAAGTTCGTATTGCTTTTCTTATAACCGATAGAAAGAATCACGGTGTTGTTGTTATTCGCGATATCTTCCGCCTTTACGTTGAATTGCAACTTTTTGGAAGTGTATGCGACAACGCCGTTAGAGTCTTCTTTCGGAGCGACGTTGCTCGAAGTCGCCGTATAACCGTTGTCGAACTTACCGCCGAAGAAAGAATACACCGTATAAGTTACGGAGTATTGCGTTCCGTTGTAAACTATCGGGTAGTATTTGCCGTCCGCGGTTCTCGTAAAGAAGGAATCGCTTATCTTAACGAGCGGTTTAGCAAAAACGGTAAACTCTCCGTCTGTACCGACGGCAAAGGTCTGCTTGTACTCGTTGGTAGACGCCAAGGCTCTCTGATCGATACTCTTTATGGAAAAACCGTATTCGCCGTTATCCGCGCTGTCGCTTACCCTCGCGGTGATCTTAATACCGCTCGTGGTAACGGTCTTGTCGATCGTTTCGACTTTATAGTAAGCACGGTCTTCGTAGGTAAAGTCAATTCCGTTTACGCTAATACCCAAAGCATTGTTTTCGGTCTTTACGTAAAGAGTAAAACCGTCGCCCGCATCGTCTTTCTGAACCGAATTAGCGGTGTTGCCGTTAAGATAGATTATCCAGTCTTTTTCTCCCCTGTTGATAAGGGTAACGGTGTTGGTGATCTTCGTGTCGAATCCGCCGTCCGCGTTTTTGTTTCCCGTAACGATATAAGACTTGGTGATAAAATCGATGTCTATTTTTTCGATCTCGTCCGCAAGAGTTCCGAACTCCAACGCAAAATCGTCAATGACCAAATTGTTCCTGAAGGTCACCGAGCCCGCAGTCTTCGTATCCGTCTTTATCGCGGAAGCGACAAGCGCACGATTTTCCCCTTCGCCGTCAAACTTGACTTCTGCGTTGGAAACCGTAACGAAACTTGACGCAACGTCTTCCGCTTTCGCGGTCTTGACGTTAAAGAAAAGGACGCACGACGCAAGCGCCATAACGAGCGCAAGTATCGTTAAAACTATCTTATAGGATTTAGCCGTTCTCATAATTAAAGCCTTTTACTCCTTAAAGTTTACCAGTATATCTATCATATTTTACACAAAAACCAAGCGTTTGTCAATCCGCTTTTAAATGTTTTTCTAGTTTAAGAACGTTTTAATTGCCGAAACCGTGTTTTTTCCGCGTTACGCGTTCGGTTTAATGATCGTAACCGCCTTCTCCGTGTCGAAGAGTTTCCACGGCGTTTCGTCGTGCGGGGGTTCGACGCGGAACACCATACGCTCTTTGCTGACCGGGTGAGAGAAAGCAAGGTAGTACGCCCAAAGCGCAAGTTTTCCTTTTTTCGCCTTTTCTCCGCCGTAACGCATATCGCCGTAAACGGGACAGTTGATGCCAGCCATCTGAACGCGTATCTGATGACTTCTGCCGGTATGTAACCTCACGTCCGCAAGAGAAAGATCGCCTTTCTTTTCGATTATCTCGTAGGAAAGTTCCGCTTTTTTTGCGCCGTCTTCGGTTGCGGTGCAAAGATACACCATATTGTTTATAGAGTTTTTCTTTAAATAATTCGACAGCGTCGCCTTATCTTCTTTGGGTTCTCCGACGAGAACGGCGTAGTACCGCTTTTCAAAGTCGCCGTCACGGAGTTGCTCCGAAAGTCTTCCCGCAGCTTTTGACGACTTGGCAAACACCATGACTCCGCCCGTAGGTCTGTCAAGCCTATGAACGAGCCCTAAGTAGACGTTACCTTTCTTATCGTACTTTTCGCGGATATACTCTTTGATTATCGTAAGCATATCCGTATCCCCCGAAACGTCCGCTTGCGACGGGATATTCTGCGGTTTTAAGACAACTATAACGTGGTTGTCTTCATAAAGTATTGTCAAATCTTCCATTTTATTTACCTGTCCACACTCCGGAGTTTCCGCACGGAAGTATCACGCCTTTTTCCTTTGTCGTAAGCCCGACTTCGTACGCGTCGACGCTCCCTTCGTGTTTTGAGTTTATCGCAATTTCAAGAATATTTTTCATAACCTGCGGTTGAAGTCCCGTCGTGTAACTGTTTATCAAAAAGAACAGCGGTTTATCGGAGAGAACTTTTTCGCACAGGTTAACGAGCGAAAAGAGTTCGTTTTCCAGTTTCCAGACTTCCCCGTTCGCGCCCCTGCCGTAGGAGGGCGGATCCATTATGATCGCGTCGTATTTTTTCCCGCGGCGTATCTCGCGTTCCACAAACTTTTTGCAGTCGT
>CAMPBJ010000141.1 GCA_946637575.1 uncultured Clostridia bacterium
GTTCTCCGACTGGGACAGAAACAACTTTATAAACGGCGAAAGGGAGAGTTTAAGTAAACTTTCTTTAACGCCTGTCGATCCGATAACGGACGCGATAAGGCTCGGACTTCGCAGCGAATCGAAGATGTTTATAATGCCCATGCAGGACTTTTTGGGGCTCGGAACTGAGTATCGCATTAACGAACCGGGGACGGTGAAAGACGAAAACTGGTCGGTCAGGTTAGAAAAAGCGCATTTTTCGGGAGAGGTCGCGAAAAAACTGAAAAAACGTACCGAGGAGTTCGGAAGATGAGTGTAAAAAAGAAGGTTTGCGTAACTCTCCTTATTCTTCTGATCCTGCTGACTTTGGCGTTCATCTGGGGCAATTCGCTACTAAACGCGGAAACTTCGTCGAAAGCGTCAGAAGAAGTCCACGGCGCGCTTTCGGGAGTGTTCGATTTACTCTTCGGAAAAGACGTGGTAACGACGGCTGTTTTAAGAAAACTTGCGCACTTCGGCGAATTTTTGCTCTTAGGCGCGGAAGTGTGCTTGCTATCTGTCTGTATCTTCGGGCTTATTTTAAAGCCGTTATCGTGCTTTCTTTTTGTTGGGCTAATCGTTGCGATAATCGACGAACTCTTACAGTTTATCTCGGCAAGAGGACCTGCGGTTACCGACGTTCTGATCGACTTTTCGGGCTTTTTTACGGCTTATCTTTTCTTTTGCCTGCTTCGTTTAATAAAATATTTGTCGAAAGACGATAAGAAAACAGAATAAAACCTTCAATATCCGAATATGATTTACTATTCCTTTAATTTCGGGGGATAGTAAATGGACGCGGATTTGGAAAGAAGGGTGATTTCGGAGGCGGAGTATATCGTGGAAACCGGCGCGACCGTTCGTGCCGCGGCGAAAGTGTTTTCTTACGGCAAGTCGACCGTGCATAAGGACGTTACCGAACGCCTTTACGGAATAGACAGAACGCTTTACGAAAAGGTAAAAAAAGTGTTGTCTAAAAACCTTGCGGAAAGGCATATACGCGGCGGCGAGGCGACGAAACGCAAGTATAACGCAAAGCGCAAAAAGGCTTGACAATTTTATTTTTGCGTGTTAATATTTAAAAAAAGAACCTGAATCGGAAGGTCAGCCTGACGGTGAAGGGGTAATATTCGGTATATACAAAGCCAAAAGGCTTTGTTAAACGCGTATCTCCCTTTGCCATCGGCAAAGGGAGTTGTTTTTTATGCAAAAAGTATTAAAGAAAGGTCTAACTTTTATTTTGTTGCTCGCGGTACTGTCCGTTTCTCTTTTTACCGTCGCTTGCGGTAAAAAGATAGAAGAGAGCAACGACGAGGGCGGACAAGCTGCGCCCGTAGAGGTTTACGCACCGGACGGCGCGCCCGCGCTTTCGCTCGCAAAGTTTATCGCGGATAACGAAAACTTCGGCACGGGTGCGGATTTTAACTATCATATCGTCTCCGCGTCGGATATAGGCGCGGCGTTAAACAAGGGTTCGGGCGATATCGTCGTCGCGCCGGTAAACCTTGCGTCTAAACTCTACAAGGCGAACGGGTACAAGATGGCGGCGGTAGTAACGCACGGAAATCTCTATATTATGGCAAAAGAAGACTTAACGCTAAACGATTTAGTCGGGAAAGTTGTTGGGGTAGTAAATATCGCGAACGTTCCCGGGCTTACTTTTAAGGCGTTGCTCGATAAAAACGGCATCGCGTACGAAGAATCGGACACCGCGGTAGAAGGGAAAGTCGCCTTAAAGGGTTATAACGACGGCAGCGAACTGATCCCCGCGTTAAAGAAGAACGTCGTTACGGTAGGGCTTCTTCCCGAACCTGCGGCTAACAGGCTTACCGCTATTGCTGAAGGGTATAAGTACGCGATAGATATTCAGGAAAGTTTCGGTTCTTATCCGCAAGCGGTGCTTATGGTAAAGAGCGGACTTATCGAAAAATATCCGAACATGATTAGTGCGATCCGCTTAAAGTTCGACGGCGCGGCGGAGTATATCGAAGAAAACGTCGAGACCGCGGTAACCGCCGTAAACGGCGCGCTTGCAGAGGGCTTAACGCCGTCTCTTACGACCGCTAATCTTAACGCGACTGTTATAGAAAACTGCAAAATATACTGGCAGGACGGCGCTTCGGCAAAAGAAGACGTTTCGCGTTATATCGAAATGATAAGGGCTATCGTTCCCGCGTCCGCAAACGTCCCCGAAGACGACTTTTATATCTGACCGTGAAAAAGGGAAAAAGGGTTCTTTCGATCGCACTTCCGATACTCTCGGTGTGCTTAATAGCGGTGCTTTGGGGAGTCGCGGCGTTTTTTACGGACGACGGCTTGGTGATCCCAAAGATTTCCGAAACGTTCTTCGCGCTTTTCGAATTACTTAAAAGCGCGGACTTTTACGGCGCTCTTTTTTCCACGCTTTTAAGATCGCTCGTCGCGTTTACCGTGTCCTACGCGCTCGCTTTTTTGACCGCGCTTTTATCATATAAGTCGGAGAACGCAAAAAAGTTCCTGTCGCCTTTAATTACGATCGTCCGAACGCTTCCGACGGTCGCGGTCGTTTTGCTTTTGGTTTTGTGGACGGACTCGAAGATCGCGCCGATCGTCGTAACTACGCTCGTAGTTTTTCCCATGATGCACGGGGAACTGTCCGTCGCGCTTTTCGGGATAGATAAGGACGCGCTTACGATGTGCAGAGTGTACGGCGTGTCAAAAAAAGACCGCTTTTTTAAGGTGATACTTTCGGGGATCGCGCCGCATATGATACTTTCCGTAGGCACGGGGTTTACGTTGAATCTAAAACTTATGGTGGCGGCGGAAGTTTTAGCCTCCACCGCAAGATCGCTGGGGTATTTACTGAATACGTCCAAGATCTACTTTGAAACGGCGACGATGACGGCGATAGTTTTGGTTACTTTGCTTATAGGACTGCTTGTCGACGGCGTGTTTACGATACTATCCAAAAAGGCGGGGAAGTACTTATGATAGAGATCAAGAACTTGTCCGCGGGATACGGCGACAAAAAAGTGTTTAATAACTTAAATCTAAAAATTGAAGATGGCAAGATCACCGCGATACTTGGCGAAAACGGATCGGGGAAGACCACGCTTACAAAACTTCTTTTGGGTTTAATACAATACGGTGGCGAGAT
>CAMPBJ010000142.1 GCA_946637575.1 uncultured Clostridia bacterium
TTGCCGCGACGTAACTCGCGTCGGTCGTATCGCTCGCCATGTTATTTACGTGCATGTACATGCTCATAAAATAGGTGTCGGCGGCAGTGCCCATTGCGTTTCTGACCTCAGTAGCGGTCAACACGCCGTTTTCGTCTTCGTCAGCAATAGCCTTAAACGCTGCAAAGTCGTTAACAAACGTCTGTTCGGTCGGCGTAAGATCAGCGTACGCCCTGGTCGTGTTAAGACCGAGGAAGACGCACGCGCTTGCGAGTACGAACAAAAGCACAGCAACTAAGCCTTTTTTAAGTGTCTTTGTCATAGTCTTTCTCCTTTACTGTCTTGTATTTTTTTACAGCACAAAACTTCCCACTAATGGAAGTTTGCTTTTATTATAATGCAACGAAAAGTAGTTGTCAAGCACTTTTCACAAAAATATGCGACAAAATTTATTCGTTAATTTTTAATTTTCGGTAGGAAAACAGCAACTTTTTGCGCCTTTTACGTTTAACTTTACGGCGTGCGGTCTTCTTTTATTCCCCAAAAAACCGCCAAGCCTTATAAGCGACTTAAAAAGCCGATTTTTATCCCTATATATATTGTTTTATCATTTCCTTTTTTATTTTACTCTTTTATTTCGTCTTTTGCAAGCGTTCGGGGAAAAGATCGGCGCGTTTTTTATGATTATTCTGAAAAATCCCGCTTTTTGCGTATAAACGGTTTAATCACGTGCAAAGCGATAAGCGTTTGCGAAACGCCGTAGCACACCCAAACCACGTTAAACGGCAAAAATACAACGGATTTCAGCCACGAAGGAAGAGTGAAAAACACCCCGTCGGCAAGTTGCAGTCCCAAAAACAGGTCGCAAAGGACGAAAAACAGCAGTCCGACCGCAAAAACGCCGGTTTTTCTTATTTTCAAGAACGCGCTTACGGTATTCAATAAAAGCAGCGTAAAGTAAACGGAAGACGCAAGCGACAGGTAGTTGCCAGAGGTTTTTAGAACAAAAAAGGATACGACTCCGACGAGTGCGGGGAGCAAAAGCCTTAAACCGACGAAGAGTGCGCGGTTAAAAAACAGCCCGCCGAGATAAACGGCGTACGCTATATGCACGGTACAAAAAAAAGTTACGCCCAAACATTGATAGACGTATTTACCGGTCGATCCGTACATGATGACCAAAAAGAAGTCGGATACGAGCGTCAAAAAAGACGCGACAAGAAAGACCGCGTTTTGCCGTTTGTCTTCGAAAAAGAACAAAAACACCGCGATAAACGCCGCCGCGACGGCAGAATAACACAAAACCGTCTGATCAAGGTCCGAAAAAACGATAAGCGCGATAAGCACCGCCTCGAAGAGCGAAAATATTACCGCAAAGACGAATCTACCCTTTTTAGAGTAAAGTTTAGCCATGTTTTTTGGAATAGAGTTTTTGGCAGAGTTTTAACACGCCGTACTCTATCGCGAACATCAAAAACGCGCAAACGACGAAACCTACCGCGTAAATCAAAAGGAAAACAACGAACGGCACTTTTTCGTAGATCACCGAAAGCAACGGCAAGTGGCAGGGATAGTAAGGTCCGATATAGAACATATTGAAGGTCCCCTCGATAAACTTGTGCCCTACTACGTTCAGTAAAAGCGCGATAAGGAGCATCACGACGAACACCGGAATACTTAAAAGAAGCGATTTTACCGTAAACCTCGCCCGCTCGTGCGCGACGATAAACACCGCAAGGAAAATCTGAAGTCCGTGGTGCACCATAGTCTGTATCTGGACGCCGAGGTAGTCCGTGTGGAACACGTCGTTCGGGAATACGTAAACGCAGAGTCCGCCGAACAGCGAGAAGAACGCAAGATACCAAAGAAACGCGTCCTTTACCTTTCCGTCTTTTAAGAAGATCGCGAAAGGAAGTACGTAGAACGGTGTGGAGCAGAGTTGGAAGGGGAACGAACCCCAGTCGTATTTCCAGAAACCGAGCCCGGATTCCGCGTCGAAGTGATACGCGAACACCACTTCTTTATACACCTCGAAAACAACCAGCACTATCCAACTTACAAGAAGGATATTCCTGAACGCTTTTTTAGAACAGTTCCTTAAAAACACGCAGGCAAGAACGCACGAAACTACTAAAATTGCCGCGAACATAAGGTGAAACCAGCCGTAGTTGGTAGGCCAGTCCGCCTTCTTCTGTAAAAAAATCACTATTCTCTCAAAAAAGTTTGGCGCTTGCGCCGTGAGAAGATTTATCATTACGTCTCCTTTTATCTTTCGCCGACTTTTATTTTACTTTTTATCGTTGTCGGTTTTAAGTATCGATATAAACGCCTCGGACGGGATCTCGACTGTTCCTATTCGGCGCATTTTCTTCTTTCCTTCCTTCTGCTTTTCGAGAAGTTTTTTCTTCCGCGTTACGTCGCCGCCGTAACACTTTGCCAAAACGTCCTTTCTGTACGCCTTTACCGTTTCCCTTGCGATTATCTTTCCGCCGACCGCGGCTTGCACGGGTATCTCGAACATCTGACGCGGAATAACGTCCTTTAACTTCTCCGCGATCTGTCTTCCGCGCTCGTACGCCTTGTCCTTATGCACGATTACGGAGAGCGCGTCGCATATCTCGCCGTTAAGTAACATGTCGAGTTTTACAAGGTCGCTTTTTTCATACCCCGCTATCTCGTAGTCGAAGGACGCGTACCCCTTCGTCCTGCTCTTTAACTGGTCGAAAAAGTCGTAAATTATTTCGTTCAGCGGAAGAATATATTTCATCTGTACTCTCGTCTTGTCAAGATAGGTCATATCTTTATAAATCCCGCGCTTGTACTGACATAATTCCATGATAGGTCCGACGTATTCGGGCGGAGTGAATATGCTCGCCTTTATCACCGGCTCTTCCATATAGTCTATCTCGGTCTGCGGCGGTAAATGAGAGGGGTTTTCCACCATAAAAACGCTCCCGTCGGTCTTATGCACTTTATACGAAACTGACGGCGCGGTCGTGATTATGTCAAGATCGAATTCCCGCTCTATCCGTTCGGATATCACGTCCATATGCAAAAGCCCCAAAAATCCGCACCTGAATCCGAATCCCAACGCCGCGGAATTGTCGGGTTCTATCGAGAGCGCGGCGTCGTTTAGTTTTAATTTAAGGAGCGCGTCTTTTAAG
>CAMPBJ010000143.1 GCA_946637575.1 uncultured Clostridia bacterium
TAACGCTGTGGTCTAACGTGATGCCGTTTATTCTCTCCATAACGTTAAAGATCTCGGACTTTTTTACCGGTTTTTCGGTTTTGACGCTTAAAACACGCCCGTCCGCCGTCTTTACGGTAGAGGTTACCACCCTTCTCGGGCAGATCACTTCGTTAGACGCGTAAACGTAACCTCGACGGCAGGAATTGCCGGTTATACTCTTTATTTCGCCGTCCGACACTTCGACGGTTATTTCGCACCCTTTCGGGCATTCGATACAATTTATCGTCTTTATCATTATTCTTTCACTACCTTCAATTCGATATCGCCCGCGGAGTTTCCGACGGTTTTAAGAACGACCGTCTGCATCTCCCCGGGGGTTAAAACCTGTCTTTTAACGGACAGGATCTCTTCGCCGTCTCTCGTTATTACGATCTTTCCGTTTAACACGACGTCCTTAACTCTAAAAAACAGTTTTACGTCTTTTGCGTTTACGGATACTTTTTGCGGAACGACGTACCCCACGTTTTCGCCGGGAAGGACTTCCGCCTTTTTATCGGGTTTACACTCTCCCTTTATATAAGCCGCCGCGGCTTTTCCGGTAGAATCCGCTTCTTCCGAAACGAAGTCCACAAGATCGTGCACGTGCAACACGTTTCCGCAAGCGAACACGCCGTCTAACGAAGTTTGCCTCGTTTCGTCGACTACCGCGCCCTTGGTTTTGGGCGACAACTCTACCCCCGCGGTCTTACTTAACTCGTTTTCGGGAATAAGCCCGACCGAGAACAGCACCGTGTCGCACTCGAAGTCCTTTTCCGTGCCCGCTATCGGCTTTTTGTCCTTATCTACTTTCGACACCGTAACGCCGGTAACTCTCTCTTTCCCGCGTATCTCGGTGATCGTATGACTTAAATAAAGCGGAATATTAAAGTCGTTAAGGCATTGTTCTATGTTTCTTTTAAGCCCAGAAGAAAACGGCATTATTTCGCATACGGCAAGCACTTTCGCGCCCTCTAAGGTAAGCCTTCTCGCCATGATAAGCCCTATATCCCCCGAACCTAATATGACGACTCTCTTGCCTACCATATAACCCTTAACGTTTATATACTTCTGCGCCGTGCCCGCGGAATATATCCCCGCGGGGCGAGAACCTGCAATATTCAACGCTCCGCGGCTTCTTTCCCTGCACCCCATGGCAAGGATCACCGCTTTCGCCCTGACGGTAACAAGTCCCGTCTTTGCGCTGATCATCGTGATCTCCTTTTTCTCCGTCAGGTCTAAAACCGTAGTATCCGTTAAATATTCGATATTGCGTTTCTTTACTTCTTCGACGTACCTTTGCGCGTACTCCGGTCCGGTAAGACTTTCACCGAATCTGTGAAGCCCGAATCCGTTATGGATGCATTGCATAAGTATTCCGCCGAGCCTGTGTTCGCGCTCTATTATAAGGATATCCTTTATTCCGTTGTCGTAAGCCGACACCGCCGCCGCAAGCCCCGCCGGACCGCCGCCTATTATTACAAGTTGTTTCCTTTTCATTTGCTTTTACCCGCTAATAACTCAGAGCCTTTTATTGATTTTTTTACTTTTTCAAGCGGAATATTCAGTTCTTCTGACAGGATCTCCGCAACTCTCGGTTGACAGAAACCGCCCTGACATCTCCCCATCCCCGCGCGAAGTCTTCTCTTTACCGCGTCCACCGTGGTTGCTTGCGGGTTTTTACGTATTATCTCACGGATCTCGCCCTCGGTGATCTTTTCGCACCTGCAAACGATCTTTCCGTAATCGGCGTTCTTTTCTATTATTTTATTCTTCTTTCGGGCGGATAACGCGCCGAAATAATAGTCGGGTTTGCGCTTTTTTATATACCCCTTGTTTCTTTCCGACCTTAACTCTTCGGGAATAAGTTTTTCAACGACGAACTTTCCGATCGCGGGTGCGGAAGTCAGCCCCGGCGATTCGATACCGCACACGTTGATAAGCCCTTCCACCTTCGCGCTGCGCTCTATAATAAAATCGTGTCTCTCTTTCGCGTATGCCCTGACGCCCGCAAAAGACGTTATCGTGTTATAAAGTGGCGGGTTCTTTACCATAACTTTTGCTTTTTCTATGACCGAGTCAAGTCCGTTTGCGGTGGTCGAGACGTCGTATTCTCCGAGTTCTTCCGCGGTCGGTCCTAAAATAATATTACCGTCCACCGTGTTAGATACGAGTATCCCCTTTCCCTTTTCGGTCGGGGTAAAAAAGAGGGTGTGAGAAACAAGATCCCCGCTCTCCCTGTCTAAAAGCAGGTATTCCCCGCGCCTGAAACCTATTTTCACCGAATCGTCTCCGCAAAGATTTGCGATCTCTCCGCTTCCCGCTCCGGCTACGTTTATTATCGTCTTTGCGGTTACGCTCTTTCCGTCTTCGGAAGTTATCGTAAAACCTTCGCCCGTTTTCGTTATTTTGACGACGTTAAACTCGGTCAGAAGGTTTGCCCCGTTGTCCATCGCGTTGCCGATCGCGGCAATCGTCAGTTCGTACGGGCAGATTATCCCGCCGGTCTTTGCGTAAAGCGCGCAGGTCGCGTTTTCCGATATGTTCGGCTCTAAACGCCTTAACTTCTTCCCGCTTATTATTTTTAAGCCCCTAACTCCGTTTTTTCTTCCGCGGAGTAAGAGTTCGGAAAGTTTTTCCCTGTCTTTTTCTCCGAACGCCACCACGAGCGAACCGTTATTTTTGTACTTTACGCCGAGATCTTTTGCGTACCGTTTCATCATTTTGTTGCCGAGTACGTTAAAGATCGCTTTGTTAGAGCCGGGAAGCGCGTCAAACCCCGCGTGCACTATTCCGCTGTTCGCCTTGCTCGCGCCCATACATACGTCCGGCTCTTTTTCCAAAAGCACCGCTTTAAGTTTATATCGCGTCAGTTCTCTTAAAATCGCTCCGCCGACAACTCCGCCGCCGATCACCGCTATATCGTACATAAATATTCCCCCGTAAACACGATTGACTTTTACGTTTATTACTATTATAATATAAATAAGCAAATAATCAAAATTATTTTATCTTTTTTGTTTTTTTAGCACGGTATTTGCAAAATAATCAATTTATATTGCTCGTTTGAGCGAAAAGGTCGGTAAATATGAGCAGAACGCCCGAAAAGGAAATCTTGGAAG
>CAMPBJ010000144.1 GCA_946637575.1 uncultured Clostridia bacterium
GCGAAACCGACGGTAGCGGGAACGGAAGGAACACGCCAAAGAGTTTTTGCCGTTATCGGCAAAAACCGCACTTTTTGCACAATAATTATGCTTGCTTTTTTGCCGATGATTATTGTGCAAAAAGATAGGCGGAGCAAATTTGCTCCGCCGTTATTTATTTTGTGGTTTATCTTTATGGGTTTTTATAAACACTTACGGTATACCGTTTTTTTTACCCGCTTTACATTTTTGACTTAAAAAATTCGAGTTCGGGGATACTCACCGAAACGTCGTCTATACGCTCGAAAGTTTCTGTAAGAGTCGACACGCAAGAGAGCGTTAAGATCATATTTATCGAATACTCGTCGATCTGCGTTACCGAGATCGGCATAAAGTCAGCCGTCATAGAAACGGTGAGCGTGCTTTTAGTAAACGTCGGAAGTTCCGTAAGTCCGCCCATCTTATACATATTCACGCGGTACGCGTCCACGCCCGTTTGCACGTTTATTTCGTACGTAAACGTATATACCCCGTTTTCTGCGGATAAAAGTTCGCCCGAAACGATATTCTTTTCGTTTAACTCGTAGTTTGACAGTTCGCGGAAGTCCGTGCCGTACTCTTTTACGTAATCGCCGTACGTAAATTTCTCCGCCGTATCTTCGTAAACGCCCGTATTTCCGTTCCCGTGTCTTACAAGAACGGTATCGTTTTCGATAAAAATCTGGTCTGCGGTACTCTTTAACACGCTTTTTGACGACGAGACGTAGAGCGAATCGCCGCCCTTTTTGAACTTTTCTCCGCTTATCTCCTGCTTATAAATCCCGCCGGCGTTGACTTCGCCCTTTATCGTCGTGTGATAAGACGTCGTCTTTTTTAAGTTGGACGCGAGAATAAAGAGGCACTCGTTCGGCGTACATTCGGCGATGTTTTTCGTGTTGCCGTCGATATACGTCTGTTCGGAAGGCTTTATATCGACTTCGTCTCTCGACTGCCCCTTAGGTCTGACGGCAAGATAGACCGAAAAGCCTGCGACTGCCAAAAGCACGAACGCAAGTACGGATATGAGCGTGATTTTTAACGGTTTTTTCATTTCCACGTCCTTATGACTCTTAAAGATATTCCGTTAAATTATAGTGCAATAAGTCCTTTTTGTCAAATCCCGAATAGATCCGTACTACGAATCTTAAACGTTTTTGCCGAGTTCGTACGCTTTTACTAGCCCTTCGTTTCCCCTTATATCTCCGGGATCGGTTACGCCGCCGACAAATAGCGTATCTTTTAACGTAACCCCTTCAAAACAGTCCACCCAGCCGGAAACTCCCTTGATCGCGCCTTCGGGAACGTAGCTTTCGTTCTCCGTCGCGGTAGATAGTAGGTACACGGACTTAAAGCGGTAATCTTTGGAGTACAGCGGATTTGCCCTGTCGATCATAGTCTTCATCTGACCGCTCATCTCGTAATAGTAGATAGGCGTTGCCCAGACGATAACATCCGCGACTTCCATCTTTTCGGTTATGGCGTTCGCGTCGTCAGATATAACGCAGTGTCCTATCTTCTGGCACGCAAGACAGCCCTTGCAGAACGCTATGCTCTTATCCTTTAAGGAAACGAGTTCCACTTCGTTGCCGGACTCTATCGCACCCCTTTTAAATTCTTCCGCTAAAAGGTACGAATTGCTGTTCGCCCTTAAACTCGTGCTTATTATAAGTACTTTTTTCATTTGAGATTACTCCTTATAAAGTTCTCTATTTTATCGAAAGGTATTTTATCCTTTTTCTCCCCGCCGTCGTAAAGATCGCAATGCGTTGCGTTCGGGACGATATAAAGTTCCTTATTGTCGCCTTTAAGCAGTTTGAACGCGTCTTCGCCCATATATCTCGAGTGTGCCTTTTCGCCGAGGACTATCAAAACGGCGTTCTCTATTTCGTCGGCGTAAGTAAAGAGCCGCGTATTCATAAGCGACGTACCCGCGGTTTTCGCCCAACCGCCGTTGGAATTAAGGCTGCGTTTATGGTATCCCCTCGGGGTTTTGTAGTACGCGTAGTACTGTTTTACAAAGTCGGGCGCGTCTTCGGGGAGCGGATCGACTACCCCGCCGCCGAGCGGAAGTTCTTCTTTTTGAAAGTCTAAAGTCCTTTGCGCGTTTATCGCCTTTCTTGCTTTTACCCTTTCTTCTTTACTGTCCGCGGAATCGAAGTACCCGTTGCCCGCTATCCTTGACATATCGTACATCGTAACGGCGACGGTCGCCTTTATTCTCGTGTCGATACACGCGGTCTGTATCGCCATACCGCCCCAACCGCAGATGCCGATGATAGAGATTTTTTCCCTGTCTACGGTATCCAGATTAGAAAGAAAATCCACCGCCGACTGAAAATCTTCAACGTTAATATCGGGCGAGTGGACGAATCTGGGAGTCCCGCCGCTTTCACCCGTAAACGACGGATCGAACGCGATGGCGACAAATCCGCGCTTTGCCATTTCCTGCGCGTACAGTCCGCTCGACTGTTCCTTTACCGCGCCGAAAGGTCCGGAGACCGCGACGGCGGGAAGTTTTCCGCTTACGTTTTTCGGGCAGTACATATCCGCCGCAAGCGAGATGCCGAAGTGATTTTTAAAAGTTACTTTTTTATGCTCCACTCCGTCGTCTTTCGGGAACACCTTGTCCCACTCTTCCGTTAAGCAAATTCCGTTTTCTTTAATCATACTTTTCTCCTTATTCTAACGCTTTGATAACATTATTAAGATCGTCGTCGATCAAAAGCGATTTTTCCTTTATTTCGTCGGGGATATAGTTTTCCCCCTTATTCACGCAAACGTAGAACGCGTTTTTATATTGATAGGTATAGCGCATAAAAGGGTATTTTATGATACCCGGGGTGTTCCAACCGACGCCGAGTTCCAAAAACAAAACCCTTTTGTCTTTATTCTCTTCTAAAAAGTCCGAATATCTTTTTGCGGCTTTATGCCAGCCGTCGTCTTCTACGAATCTGTCGTCCGAACGTAAATTCGTCGTCATCTCCTTTCCGCAGATCGGACACTTCGGGATAAGTTCGGTTGGAATAAGACCGTCTTTTAAGTGCGCCGTCATTTCCTTTATCGCGCTTTCGTTATCGTACGTTTTTTTATGGCACGGAACCGAACATTGAA
>CAMPBJ010000145.1 GCA_946637575.1 uncultured Clostridia bacterium
GTGTACAATATATTCCAGCTCCATCAAACTTCTATCAAGATTTCTTCAAAGATATAATTGGTGTGAGTCATTGGAAAGGAATTAAGGCACAGGATATTCGTTTACGACAAACTGTCCGCAAAGCAGATGGCAAAAACCGTTTACGCGCGCCCGTATTACGATGACGACGGCGTTGCGGTTTACGGCGACGTTGTCAGTTACAGCATATTAAAGTACGCGGAAAATAAACTTGCAAGTTCCACCACGAGCGACGGATTAAAGAAGTTGCTCCGCACGATGCTTGCGTACGGTGCCGCCGCCGAAGATCAATTCTACGGCGATACTGAACACGAAACCGTAAAAGATTCCGAATACTACGGTTCGCTTACCGGCACGTTCACGTTCGACAGGATATATAACACCGAAGTTTCGGGCGAATTTTTGTCGATACACACCGCGGACCAGGAACAGTATTTAACGGCGGAAGACGTAAAAACACGCAACACGGAGTACTTAAACAGCAGCGGAACGTTTATTTTTAAGGACGGCACGGCGGAAGAGAGTTTGCCCGCAAGTCTTTTGATATCCTGGGATTCCGAACTTTCCATCGGCGAGATATCGTATTTCACCGTAAGGGTTTCGGAGTATTCCACAATGAAAAACGCTTATCTTGAAAAGGTAGTTACCGAACCGCAATTCGACGTCGGCAGGGAAGGACTTCTTAAACTCGATACAAGATATTATTATACTGTAACCGCGCACGGCGACGGATTCGAACTCGAAAGTTCCGTCCGCACGTTTAAGACGGCAAACACGCCCGTCAGAAACTTATACGTAAACGGCGTAACTAACGTTCGCGATCTCGGCGGCTGGGAAACGACCGCAGGCGACCACTCCGAAGACGGTAAAATAAAGCAAGGGCTTCTCTACCGTTCGGGAAGACTCGATTCTATAACGAGCGCGGGCGTGGAAAAAATCGGACTTTTAGGAATAAAATCCGAAATCGACCTTCGTCAATCAGGCGATAACAGCAGCCGCGCGACTTATATCTCGGATTTTGCTACAAAATATGCGGGCACTTCCATGACGAATTACTATGCCTGCGAATTATATAACGGCGGCAGCATTAAGGACGGTAGCGGTAATACGGACGGTAATTTTTCAAGACTCAGCAGGTCGATATATAACGGCGCCTGGGATACAGACTATGCGACTAACGCCGACAGAAAAGCGGAACACGACAGTATTATAGACGCGTTAAAGGTGCTTGCCGACGAAGATAACTATCCCGTTTTATTCCATTGTTCTATAGGTCGCGACAGGACGGGACTTATTGCGTTTTTAGTGGAAGGGCTTCTCGGCGTGTCTGAAATGAACCTTTACAGGGATTACGAGTTCTCGCCTTTTGCGAACGTCGGCGGAAGCGTTTCTATGTATTCGCTCTACTGGTATTTAGAAGAGAGAACGAGCGGAGATAACACATATCTCGGCATAAAATCCGCGTCGGGTACGACTCTTTCGGATAAGTTTTTTAACTTTATTACAGAACACTACGCGGAATATTCCGACGGAAGCGAAGGCATAACGTCCGCCGACCTTATTTCCATTATAAACATACTGTCCGGTCCGTCTTCCGTACCCGAAAGAGTAAATTACACCCTTACGGTTAAAGCAAAACTTCCTTACGTAATAAGCGGCGACGGCACGGCGGTCGCACGCACGGAGTTTACGTTTATTAACGACGAGACGGGCGAAGAATTCGTCGCAACGTCCAACGCAAACGGTGTAGTGAAACTAATCGACCTGACGGCGGGCACTTATTCTGTAACCGCAAGCGGATTCGAAGACGCTGCGTTTACGCTTTCCGGCACGGGTTCCGGCAGTATTCAGCTTTACAGAAGTATCGTGGACTATAACGGCACTAACGCCGAGAACTACGCGATTTCGCAGGACGTAAACGGCGCGGATATCGTCTTCACTCCGGACGGAGAAAAGGAAGCGGTCGATTTGGACGTCGCAAGCGGATTTGACCTGTCGGGCGTAACGGCGATTCAGGGTAAACTTTCGGTAACGATACCTACCATGACGTCCGGAATACTCAATATGTTCAGTATAATTCTCCGTGACGCGAGCGGTAACGACCATCTGTACAGAGCGGGACTCGATACTAACACAACCGTTTATATCAACGCCGTATCCACGAATACGCGCGGAGCGTCGGCGGTTTCCAAAATCGACGGATATAAGTTTATGAAATTAAGCGGCGGTTTTACGGCAGGTAACACCTTGGTTCTCGACTTTATCTTGACTCTTGACAATACCGGCACAAACGGCACGTCGGGGTTGTATTTTAGGCTAAGCAAAAACGGCGGAAACACCTGGTCAGACTGGTTCACGCGCGGTAGCGACGATACCGGCAAGACTTATAGTGACGGAAAAGACAATACCGACGGCGTATTTACGGGAAGCGGTAAGTTCGTCGGCGTGTATTTCCGCGGCGAGCAGGACAATATTGCGGGTTCGCTTACGGATTTGATTATATGGGAAGGCGGACTTCCGAGAAGCGCAGTAGTTATCGACTCCGACGCCGCAACGAATTACGACATAAAATACGATGCGGATATAACCGATATTTCGTACGACGGTACGGGAACGACTACGAGTTTAGACCTGAACGTAACCGACGAAGAGTTAGATGGCAAAGTTGCGTTCGACTTTACGCTCTCCGTAGATCACGAAACCGTTCCGACCGCAAACGGTCAGAACGCGTCCAGAAAGGTTGGCATCGCGTTCGTTTGCGGCAGTACGACTTACCAGTACGATATAGGCTACGAAGTTTTAAGTAACGGCACGTCGGCGATGCTCTACATCAAGTTCAATCAGACCGGTCAGAGTTACAAGAAGATCCTAAAAGACGCCGCGGCGCTTCCTGCGCGCACGTTCACAAGGGAAAACGGCACGTGTTATTCGATCTGGCAGGTGAGAATTATCGTCGATAACGAGAACAACTTTATACAAATGTTCTGGCGTATCGCACTTAACACGGGCGAGTGGGACGACTGGGCGGAAGTCGGCACGGATCACAACATAAGCACCACCAAGGTTACGACGGCGGCAGATGTATCG
>CAMPBJ010000146.1 GCA_946637575.1 uncultured Clostridia bacterium
CTCTGCGACGGAAGATAGGCTTGTTTCGCTCGTAACGTCCGCCGTAAAGAAATTTGCGCCGTTTTTCTCCGTCGGCTCTTTTAGGTCGAGTGCAAAAACGGTAATTCCTTTTTCCAGCAGAAAGTCCGTTACCGCGCCGCCTATTCCGCCGCTTGCGCCCGTAACTAAAACGTTCATTTTTTCGCTCCTTAAAAAAACCGCCGACTAAATAGTCGGCGGTGTGTTTAGTAGGTTTGTTTTCTGATCTTGCCGTCTTTTTTGTGGATGGTGAAACTTCCTTCCTGATTCCCGGCGGTGGTCTTCGCAAACTTTATCGCTTCCGCTTGCGTGTCGAAGATTTTAAGCGCCTTTTCGGCTTTTGCGCCCTTTACCTGCCACTTGCCGTCCTCTCTTTGAGAGATGTGATAGTCCTTGTGGACCGTCGCTTTCGTTTCGGGCTTTTTAGCTGCCGGCTTTGCCGCGGGTTTTTTCTCGGTAGCCTTCGCCGTCGCTTTCGCGGGTTTCGTTTCCTTTTTCTCGGGTTTAGTTGCCTTTGCCGGTTTTGTTTCCTTTTTCTCGGGTTTCTTTGCGGTTGCCATAATTTTTTCCTCCTTACTGTATATATCAAAAATATATAAAAGGGTTACGGAGTAACTCTGTTTATATCTCTCGGGAACATCGTCGCCTCTCTCACGTTCTTAAAGCCCAAAAGGTGCATGGTAAGGCGCTCTAATCCGATCCCCAAGCCTCCGTGGGGCGGCGCGCCGTACTTGTGGAACATAAGGTAAGTTTCGAACTGTTCGGGGTCTGTGCCGAGTTTTTTCATCTTCTCGACCTGCGTTTTGTAGTCGTGGACTCTCTGTCCGCCCGAAGTGATCTCCAAGCCACGGAATAGAAGGTCGAACGACAAGGTGTATTCGGGATCTTCGGGATCGTCCATCGTGTAGAACGGGCGTTTTTTGGACGGGTAGTGGGTAACGAAAATAAAGTCGCTGTTAAACTCTTTTTTAGCGTATTTACCGAGCATCTCTTCTTCCTGCGGATCGAAGTCTTTCATATCCGTGGGCTGATAGTGGAACTTGTTTATGATGATCTCCTTCGCGTCCATAAACTTGATCGCGGGGATCTCGGTGATCTCGGGGATATCCGCGTGCAAAAGTTCGATCTCTTCGGCGTATTCTTTTTTAAGTAAATTCATAATGTACTTTAAAACGCCGGTCTCCATATTCATAATGTCCGTAAAGTCGTTGATAAAGCCCATCTCGAAGTCCATCGAAGTGTATTCGTTTAAGTGTCTCGACGTGTCGTGATGCTCGGCTCTGAACACCGGCGCGACCTCGAAAACGCGCTGGAACACGCCGACCAATGCCTGTTTATAAAGCTGCGGACTTTGCGCAAGGTAAACTTCTTTCCCGAAATAGTCGAGCTTAAACACGTTCGTTCCGCCTTCCGCGCCTGCAAAGTTGATCTTCGGCGAGCGGATCTCGGTAAAGCCGTTTTGGAGCAAGAAATCACGGAATCCGCGCGCGATACCTTCCTGAATCTTAAAGATCGCGCGTTCTTTTGTGTTTCTCATAGAAATCGGGCGCAAGTCTAAAACGGTGGAAAGGTTGATATTGTCGAGTTGTTTTTTATTGATAACGATAGGGAGCGCTTCCGCGGGGAGAGAGAGGATCTCGATATCGTGTATCTGAAGTTCGAACCTTTCGTTCCCCTTCGCGTCCGTGCTTTTAACGACCTTGCCTAAAACTTTAACGCAAGCCTCTTCGCAAAGATCGTCGTTCCAGCGGTAATCCGAAAACTCGGGCGCGTAAACGCATTGAACCGTTTCCCTTGCGGTGCGGATAATGACGAAGGCAAACCCCGTCATCTCCCTGATCCTGTGGATATAACCCTTTATCGCGATAATTTCGTTTTCGTGTTCTTTAAAGTCTTTAAACTCCACGGTGTCTTTGATGATTGTTCCGTCGATTTTTTTCATTGTAAACTCCATGCTTGTAGATATATAATAAATATAACATCTTAACCCCCTTAAAATCAAGTGTTTGACTTAAAATTTATGTTTTTAAGGATATAATCCCTAAAATATTTGCAATGAAAGGGAATATGTGCTAAAATAAACGCGCTGAAAATTAAAACGGACGGTGTTTTTATGAAAATAGCGGTTTCTGTCGAATCCACAAGCGATTTATCTAAAGATTTGCTCGAAAAGTACGACGTAAAGGTTATTCCTTACGAAATCTCGATCGGCGACCTTACGTTTAAGGACGGGAAGTACAGCACTGGGGAAATGTTCGAACTTGTCGATAAATACGGCACGCTCCCCAAAACTACGGCGCTTAACGAGTTCGAGTACGGCGAGTTTTTTGAGGCTTTAAGAAAGGAATACGACGGCGTGGTACATATCTGCCTGTCGTCCGGCATAACTTCGTCTTGCGGGAACGCTTTTAAGGCGGCGGAAAAACTCGACAACGTGTTCTGCGTCGATAGTCAGAGTTTATCGACAGGTATCGGTCTTTTAGCCATCTATGCAAGGGAACTTGCGGATAGCGGTCTTTCCGCAAAGGAGATCGCGGAGAAAACGCAGGAGAGGGCGTATAAGTTGCAGGTCTCTTTCGTCATCGAAAGACTTGATTATCTTTATAAAGGCGGAAGGTGCAACAGTTTGCAACTCTTCGGCGCGAACCTTCTTAAATTAAGACCGCGCATCGTTTTGTCCGAAGGCAAGATGAAAGCCGACAAAAAATACCGCGGCAAGATGGACGCGGTCGTCGCAAAGTATTGCGAAGAGGTTTTATCCGAGTTCAATACGCCGGACTTAACGCGCGTGTTTATAACCTACACTTCCGCAACCCCCGAAATGGTTAAAGAGGCAAGAACCGCACTTGAAAACGCCGGGTTTAAGGAGATAATCGAAACCCACGCCGGCGGAACTGTCGCAAGCCATTGCGGACCGCACACCCTCGGCGTCCTGTACCTAAACGACGGCGCGCAGAACTAAATCGGATAAACGGGAAAACCCCGCAAAAAATAAGAAAAAACGCACCCACGGGTGCGTTTTTTAACTGTCCGAAATTGTTTTTGCTATTGAATCGCACACGGTTTTGTGATATAATATAAAATG
>CAMPBJ010000147.1 GCA_946637575.1 uncultured Clostridia bacterium
GGAAGCGGATAAGCTCATCATGATAAAGATCATGCACCAAAGGAGCGCACCGCCGTAGACGTTACCCGTCTTTTTGTATGCGAGCCTATTTAGGATCGGGAGCAGGAACATCATGGGGATAAGCCCGAACACCATGTTGACGTAGAGCCACATTTCGGACGCGTCCGTCGGGCTGTAAAATCCGTAGTAAACCGTACCCGTCTTAAAGTAAACGAAGTAGTTTATCACGAGTATAAAGACGAGCCCCAAAGAGTTCGCAAGTCCGCCGATCAAAAGGACCTGCCACTCCTTATACCCTTCCCTTGCGACGCTTAAATTTACCCTTATGGAGTTTGATAGATAGAAGACCATAAACCCTGCAAGGTAGATAAGCCAAGTTACCACAAAGCGCGTGTTTAAGGGCGACGCGGAGATAAGCATAAACCGCCAGTCCTGATGCGTTAAAACATACATAAGTTGCAATAGACCGTAGAACACGGCGAACAGCACGATCGCAAGTCCCAAAGACTTTAATAGGTCGAGCGGCTTAACCGCAAGCCCCTTAAACTTCGACCAGTCCGAACGGTTTTTAGTACCCGTAACGGAAGCGTACACCGTGTAGTATGCGTTTTCTAAAAGCGTCGTAAGCGACCAGATCACCATACCTACCGCGCCGTTTACGACCGCCCACATAAAGACCGCGTTCATCATACGCGCGGGGAAATAGTAGGTGTAAACGTTGCCGGCGGCATCCGGGAACAAGTCCATAGAAAGACGGGCAAGCGGTATATAATCAAGGCACGCGATGATCGCCGTTAAGATCATCGGTAGCCAGAACAGCAGGCGTTTTCCGTAACTTCTCTTTGATTTTGCAAGCGGTAGATCTGTCGAAACCGAAGTTTCGCTAAACTCTTCGCGGATCTTTGCTTCCGCGTCCAACCGTCTTTCCCCCGCCCTTTCAAGCGAATTCATGAACGGTACGTAAGAGACGATAAGGTATAAAAGCGCGGTTACAAACGTAAACGCCGCAGCAAGCGCGATACCGTTTGAAAGTTCTTTGCCGAACCACGTTTGCGAACTGTCAGAAACCGAAGTTTCAAGCCCCAGAGTTTCTCTAAAGAACGACGTGGTGTTCGTTATCGACAGCCCGTCGTACATTTCAAAGCAGTGATTTATCGGCTCTCTGTGGATAACGCGGTAAGTTCCGCTCTCCATTTCGCCGTACTCAAAATCCTCGGTAAAGCCTGTAAACGTTCCGTTCGCGCCGTTCGTTTTGGAGTTGACCTCGTTGATAAAACGGAGCGCGATGACTTCGTACGCCTGATTTTCATCCTGATACCTGAACGCGCCTTCGTCGTACTTTGCGTACGAGAGCGCGGCGTTACAGCGGAGATCTTTATAAACGTTAGCCGCCGAAGTCTTTATATAACCCGAAACGTACAACGCCTTTACGATAGAACTATTATAAGTCTCGCCCGCAAAGTCCGCCGCAAGTTTCGTTGCGTCTCCGCCGCCGGCGGAGTGCCCCATAAGTCCTATCGCGTCGCGGTCGATAAAGTCGAACTCTTCGATATTGTTGTAGACGTACTGCAAAAGATATCCCATACCGCTTCTCGCGACAGAATAAGAGTTCTGCACCTTATTACCGTTCGCGTCAAGAACGTATTCCCCCGTGGCGTCGTCGTACTCGTAACCGCCGTAGGTGGTCGCACCCTGACTGCCGGGATCTATCGTGAACACGACCGCACCCCTGCGCGAAAGTTCGATCGCGTACTGACTCATCGTAGCCTTCGTTCTCGTGAATCCCGGAACTACGAAGACGACGGGCAGTTGGTTGGTTGCGCTCGCGATCTTCGGCTTATACATAGTGTAAGAGATCGAAACCGTGGGATCTTCTATTACGTAACTCGTGCCGTTAAGCGCGGTGTTAAAGTCCGCACTCGTTTCCGCTTTGGTAAGCGTGTAGTCTTTGACGATCACCTTGCCCGCGGAAGTTTCAAACAGCATTCCGCTGACCGAAGATACCACGATGACGCAAAGCGCGACGATCGCGGTGATAAACGACGCGGACTTAAACCATTTTTTCTTTTGCTTTGGTTGTTCTTCTTTTTTCGGTCTTTCGGGTCTCTCCGCTACGTCTTTATTTAAAAGTGCGATCAAGTTGAATATTATAGCCGGAAAAGCCACGACGGAAAGACAGGTGATGACGATAAACTTCGTTTTATCCTTGTCTTCGCCGGAGTAAAGAAGTTTTTCTTTTACCGTCGCGGTATAAAGCCCCGTACATATACTTAAAAGCCCTAAACCGATAAACAGCCAGTAGATCTTTTCGCCTACCGAGAAGAAAAGCGCCGCTACGAAGAAGTAAAGGAAGGTAAAGACGTACTCTAAAATAAGGGCTACGTTGATAAATTTTCTTTTCATATTCCGTCCCCCTTAATTAAATATAGACGTACAGTCTTCGCTAAATAGCCAGTTCCAGACTTTTAAGACGGACTCGCTTTCGGTAAGTCTATGGAGATAGCGGTTCTTTGTCGCGCCGTTATAAGTAACGGTGTAAGGCTCGCTCTCTAAAAGCATAGTTTCAGGCATACCGCCCGTACCGGTTACGTTACTTCTTGAACCCCAGCCGAGCATTATATCCACGTCTTCGTCCGCCATTATCTGCCCGCAGGAAGGTCCTACGTTGCCGGTATAACCGCGGATAACGATAGTCGCGATATCTTCTTCAGAAACGCCTTCGCTCCTTAAATAAGCAGTGAGTTTGGCGCTTAAAGTTTCCATCTGCGCGGAAGAAACGCCGGAAGTTGCCACCTTGTCGTACCAGGCGATCACGGCGTAGTGATACTCTTTCGGAACAAGGCTCTTGTCCACGATAAGGGCGGACATAACAACTTCTTTTTCGGAGTTTTCGTGCCCCTTGACGTCCATAAAGTGCAACATCTTTCCGCCGCCTACAAACGTCGACTTAAAGTCGGGAGAGGCGGGATCTACGGCGTCCGGATTATACACCGTCCAACCGTAAAACCTATATCCTGTGGGGATATAGTTTTCGCCGAGTTCGGGAGGTTTTATGTTTTTATACTGCGTAACGCTCCCCCTCCCGCCGACTTCTCCCTCGT
>CAMPBJ010000148.1 GCA_946637575.1 uncultured Clostridia bacterium
GTGCGTTCCGGACAAGGTGAGTTTAAAAACCCCGCTCGTTAAGTACAAAAAAGGCGAAGAACCCGCGATCACTATGAATATACCTATGGTTTCCGCGATAATGCAGTCCGTTTCGGGCGAAAAACTCGCCGTTGCGCTTGCAAGAGAAGGCGGCGTTTCGTTTATCTACGGTTCGCAGTCGATAGAAGACGAGGCCGAAATGGTAAGAAAGGCTAAAAGCAATAAAGCGGGATTCGTTTTAAGCGACTCTAACGTTAAACCGACGGATACGCTTGCGGATATAGTCGCGCTAAAACAAAGCACGGGGCACTCCACCGTTGCTGTAACCGACGACGGCACGGCGACGGGTAAACTTTTAGGAATCGTTACGAGCAGGGATTATAGGGTAAGCAGAATGGCGCCCGACCTTGCGGTTTCCGAATTTATGACTCCTTTTGAAAAACTTATCTACGCTTACGAAGGCACGACCTTAAAGAAAGCAAACGATATTATTTGGGACAATAAACTCAATTCGCTCCCCATAATATCCAAAAAGGGCAACCTTGTCGCTATGGTGTTCAGAAAAGACTACGACGAACATAAGCAAAACCCGAACGAACTTTTAGACGCGTCAAAGCGTTACGTCGTCGGCGCGGGCATCAACACAAGAGATTATAAAGAAAGAGTCCCCGCACTCGTGAAAGCCGGGGCGGACGTACTCTGTATCGACTCGTCGGAAGGCTTTTCGGACTGGCAGAAATTCACGCTCGACTGGATAAGAAAGACCTACGGCGATAAAGTAAAAGTCGGCGCGGGCAACGTCGTAAGCGCGGAAGGTTTCAGGTTTTTAGCGGACGCAGGCGCGGACTTTGTTAAAGTCGGTATCGGCGGCGGTTCTATCTGTATCACGAGAGAAACGAAGGGTATCGGCAGAGGTCAGGCGACCGCTTTGATCGAAGTTTGCAAGGCAAGAGACGAATACTTTAAGGAAACGGGCGTTTACGTTCCGGTAGCCTCCGACGGCGGTATCGTTTACGATCACCACATTACGTTAGCGCTTGCTATGGGCGCGGATTTCGTTATGCTCGGCCGTTACTTTGCACGTTTCGACGAAAGTCCCGCGGCAAAGGTAAGCATCAGCGGTACTTACTACAAAGAGTACTGGGGCGAAGGTTCGGCGAGGGCGAGAAACTGGCAGAGATACGATCTCGGCGGCGATAAGAAACTTTCGTTTGAAGAAGGCGTCGATTCGTACGTGCCGTATGCGGGAAGACTTAAAGACAACGTCGCTATGACGCTTGCAAAAATCAAGTCCACAATGTGCAACTGCGGTGCGCTGACGATAGCGGAATTACAGGAAAAAGCGGTGATCACGCTCGTTTCCGCAACGAGTATCGTAGAAGGCGGCGCGCACGACGTTATAAGAAAGAATAACGACCACATCATAAAGTAATTTATAAATAAAAAAGTCCCGTTTGATCGCGTTAAACGGGACTTTTTGTTTACTCCGTAATTGACTTTAAGCCCTTTTCGTGTTAGTATGTTTTTAAGGAAAAAAATGATCGATTATCAAATTTTAACTTATAAAGCCGAAGATTATTCGATGGAGTACTTAAAGTTCGGAAACGGAGAAAAGAATATGGTAATTCTCCCGGGGCTTTCGCTCCGCTCGGTGTTACACGCCGCAAAGGAGATAGTAAAGGCGTATTCCATCTTTTGCGAAAAATATACCGTTTATCTTTTCGACAGAAGACGGGAGATCCCCGATACTTATTCCGTTACCGATATGGCTGAAGATACTTTCCGCGCGATAAGTGATCTTGACTTAAAAGACGTTTATCTTTACGGCGTGTCGCAAGGCGGTATGATGGCGCAGGTGATCGCGATAAATCACGGAGATAATGTAAAGAAACTCGCGCTTTGCAGTACGGTTTCAGAATACGACGCAACGTCGGAAAAAGTGATAGAAAACTGGAAAGACCTTGCGCGCGCGGGCGATTACGTAAGCCTGAACGATAACTTTTTTAACAGCGTTTATTCGGATGAAACGCTTAAAAACAACAAGGCTTTGTTTTCTGTTCTTAAAAAGGAAGGGAGCCGAAAAGACTGTAAAAGGTTTTTAAAATTAGCGGACGCGATCAGGGGGTTTTCAGTTACGGACAGGTTAAAAGAAATAAACTGCGAGACGCTTGTGATAGGCGCAAAAGAAGATAAAGTCGTTTCTTTTAAAGGAATAAAAGATCTTGCCGACGCGCTTTCGTGCGAGTTTTATGCGTATGAAAAGTTTGGACACGCTGTTTACGACGAAGCGCCCGATTTTAAGCAAAGAATATTTAACTTTTTTGAAAAATAAAATGACTTTAGCATTTTACCGCAAAAACGACGCCGATATAAGCGAAAATAAAGACGAACTGATAAATACGTTGCCCGAAAGTTTCAAAACCAGAGTTTTGCGCCACTCGGACGAAAAGGGAAGAACGGAATCGCTGTTTGCCTCTCTTTTGCTTTTTGACGCGCTAAAAAAGATAGTGAAAGAGCCTAAAGACTATATAATAAACGCGGACGAAAAAGGAAAGCCTTATTTTGAAGGAAACCCGCTGTTTTTTAACCTATCTCACTCTCACGGCGTTTCTTTTTGCGTGCTGTCCGACAGCCCCGTAGGTTGCGACGTTGAAAAAATCAGGGAAGTAAATGCGAGTGTATCCGAAAAATACTTTACAGAAGAAGAAAAATGCCGCGACTTTTTTTGGGTATGGACGAGAAAGGAAAGTTTTTTTAAGGCGATAGGAACGGGTTTAACCCTTCCGCTACGCTCCGTTTCAGTAACGGCGGACAGCGTTTCTTATTCGGGAAAAGAATACTTTTTCAAAACGGTAGTTATTGACGGTTATGCGTTTTCGGTCTGTTTTTCGGACGAAAATGCGGATTTTATAGAACTTTTAGACTAAAGGGGAAGAATAATGGACTTACTTAAACCGAAACTTAAGTTTTTAGACGCAGGCGAATTAAAAGTCGGCGGGTACGCGGGCGAAATTATCGATTACACGGTGGATAACCAACTTATCGACGACGAAACTTTTGCGCTGTTCGTAAACCAGTACAGACTTCACTCTGACACC
>CAMPBJ010000149.1 GCA_946637575.1 uncultured Clostridia bacterium
CGGGATCACGACTTTTACTTTTGCGAATTCGTTTTCGTCGGTAAAACCGCCCTTTGCGTCCATTTTTATATCCGCGTACGGAAGGTAAGGTTTTATGTCGAAGATATCCGTGCCGTCTAAAATATCCACGCCGGATACGACGATCTTCACTTTCCCGTTATCTATCGAAACGTTCTCTATTTTAACGCACGACAGCCCCAAGGGATTGGGGCGGAAGGGGGAACGGGTGGCGAAAACGCCCTTTTTATCGTTCCCGCCGAGTCTCGGCGGGCGGACTGTCGGGGAAAAAGTGTCGGTGTGGGAGAGCGAAAAGTCGAAGATAAGCCAAAGGTGAGAAAAGTTTTCCAATCCCCTTACGGCGTTTTCGTCGTTATACTCCGGGTAAAACACGATCTCGCCTTTCGCCGACGTGATCCCGCTTTGCCTGGGGATACCGAATTTTTCCTTAAAGGGCGTGCGTATTTTTGCGATAGGTTTTATGTTTATGCTTTCCATAATACCGATTTTATCACGTAGCGATTTAAAAATCAACTTTACAAACGAACCCCGAAGTGATACAATCTAGAAGTGATACAATCTAAACGATAAGGGAGAGAAGATGAAAAGATTACACGCAAACGATTTTTCTTTGGACGAAAGGCTTCAGTTTTTGACCGGATCTACCGATATTCTTTTCTACGACGGCGGCGGAAAGGTAAAGAGAATCCGCGTTGCCGACGGCCCGCTTGGGTTAAGATACGTAGTAAACGGGGAAACGAGAAAGGCGACCGTTATGCCGTCCTGCCTGAATTTAGCGAACACATGGGACGATAGCCTTGCGAAGTTATCGTCGAGCGTTATTGCGGACGAGTGCATAGAAAACGATATCGATATTCTTTTAGCCCCCGGGGTAAACATAAAGAGAACGCCGTTAAACGGCAGAAACTTCGAGTATTTTTCCGAAGATCCGCTCCTTGCCGGTAACATGGCAAAAGAGTTTATCATGGGCGCGGAGGAAAAAGGAGTAGGCACGAGTTTAAAACATTTTGCGCTTAACAACAGCGAATATGAACGTATGGCGCAGAGTAGCGAGGCTGATGAAAGAACCATGCGCGAGATATACTTAAAAGCGTTTGAGATCGCGCTTAAAGCCAACCCGTCCACCGTAATGTGTTCGTATAACCCGGTAAACGGCGTGTTTTCCGCGGAGAACAGGAAACTTCTTAAAGACACTTTGAGAGACAAGTTCGGATTTAACGGGGTTATAATGTCGGACTGGGGCTCGGTTCAAAACTCCGCCCGTTCGGTAAAAGCGACGCTCGACGTACGTA
This sequence comes from uncultured Clostridia bacterium, assembly GCA_946637575.1. GTDB lineage: Bacteria > Bacillota > Clostridia > Christensenellales > Borkfalkiaceae > UBA1259. Next base: position 1,311 of record CAMPBJ010000149.1, read on the forward strand.
TGCCGTACGACGAAAGGGCGTTCGGCGAACTGATGAGCGCGTTAGAGTCCGGCGAACTTTCGGAAGAAGAAGTAAACGAGTCCGTAGAACGGGTGCTCGACCTGATATATAAGTTGGACGGCGCGGAGAAAAAAGTCGAAACGACGAAGAAAGAACGCCACGAAATATCCGAAAGAATAGCGGAAGAAGGGATCGTCCTTTTAAAGAACGAAGACGGTATTCTTCCGATAAAGAGCGGAAAGATAGAAGTGGCGGGTTGGTTTTCGGCACACCCCGCGCTTTCGGGCGCGGGATCGGCTTACACGGTAACCGATTACGACATAAGACCGCTCGGCGAAGAGATCAAAAAGTATCTTTTAGGCGCTGAGATCATTGTTCCGCCGCTTTCTTCCGCACCGAACGCCGGTTGGTACGATAAGTACACCACGACCATGTGTTACGACGCGGACACCGTGATCTACTGCACGGGTACGGGCGAAAGGTTGGAGGGCGAGGGCTTTAACAGGTTCAGGTTAAGACTTCCCGAGATGGACGAAGTAAGGATACATAACCTTGCGAAGTTCAATAAAAACGTTATCGTATGTATTTATTCGGGCAGCGCGGTCGACGTTTCGCCCTGGATAGACGAAGTAAAGGGCGTTATTTACGTAGGATACGCCGGCGAAGGCGTACACGAAGCGCTTGCGAAGTTGATGTGCGGCAAGGCGAACTTCTCGGGTAAACTTTCCGAGACCTTCCCGAGATCGCTTGAAGATACCTTCGTTAAAAAGAACATGGGAGACGGGTTCTACGATAAGTACGACGAGGGCGTTCTCGTGGGCTACCGCTACTATGATACGAAAGGAATAGACGTCGCTTTCCCATTTGGATACGGGAAGTCATATTCGGAGTTTAATTATTCCGACTTAAAGGTGGAAAAGACGGGAGAGACGGATTTTAAAGTCTCTTTTACGGTGGAAAACACGAGCGACGTTGACGGCAAAGAGATAGCCGAGATCTACGTTCGCGAGGTCTTCCCGAAAGTTACCCGCCCCGAAAAAGAACTTGCGGGGTATAGAAAATTACCCGTAAAGGCGCACAAAAAGGCGGAGTTTACCGTCGATCTTTCGTTCGACGCGTTCGCGTATTATTCGACCGTTTTCGACGACTTTGTAGTGGACGGCGGTTGGTACGAAATACTCGTCGGCTCGTCTTCTCGGGATATTAAACTTAAAGAAAGGGTAAAGATAGAGTTTTCGGGCTTGTACGATTTTAAAAAGAAAAACGGCTGAAACACCGATCGCCCGTCCGCAGACGCGGACGGGCGCTTTTGTTTTTGCAGTACGTTATAATTACAGGTACTTTTTAAGTCTGGATTCGAAGGATTCTTCTAACGAGAGCAGTTTTTCGACTCTTGTTTTAACGCCTTCCGAAAGTTTTTCGCTTTCGTTTTTCATCGCGTATAGTTCGGTGATCCCCATGACCGTCCCTTTTACCATTAGTTCAGCGGCTTTGTTTTTGCTGTTATCCAAAGCCGTCTTTATTTTAACGCTTAAAGACAGCATCGCTTTTTTAAAAGGATTTACTTTTTTTACGGGTAGTTTGCTTTTTTCCATAAACGCCTTTATCTCGTCGATCTCTTTGTCGTATCCGTTAAACTCGTCTTTCAGTTCCTTTTTAAAATCAAGGTCTTTGACTGTCGGGATAATGGCTTTAAGCGAGGTTAAGGCGATATTCGCGTTCTTATACACGTCCGTTATCGCTTTTTTATTGTAATCGTT
>CAMPBJ010000150.1 GCA_946637575.1 uncultured Clostridia bacterium
CGGGCGGACGACAAGCGTAAACTTTTCACCGCCGAAAACCAAAACGTCGCTTTTCGGGAGTCCGTCAATACCTTCGGCGTAATCCTTTATCTCGGTTACTTTTTCGCCCGCGATCTCTTTCCAAGGTTCTTTTCTTAAAGTTTCGGTAAAGGTTTTCATGTACTCCATACCCGACTTGCCCTCGAACACCTTGTAGTAAAGCGCGGAATTAAAAAACCCGAATTGTTCGTAGATACCGTTAAGCGCGGAAATAAGCGACATGCCCTTTCTCTTATAGAACGCGAACATCTCCACGATTATCATTGCGGCGGAAATCGCGTCCTTATCGCGGACATGATCCCCCACGAGATACCCGTAACTTTCTTCCATACCGAAAACGTAGTTTTCGTCCTTACACTTATCTATCGTTTCGCCTATATACTTAAAGCCGGTAAGCACGTTTTTGATCTTAACGCCGTAATGCGCCGCGACCTTTTCGGCAAGCGGAGAAGTAACGACCGTTTTTACGACGTACGGGTGCTCGGAAAGGGCGTTTTCTTCCGACTTTTTAGAGAGAATAAAGTTCTCCATTAAAACGCCGGTTTCGTTACCGTTGAATAATCTGTACTCTCCGTCCGCGTCCCTTACCGCGATACCTATTCTGTCGGCGTCGGGATCGGTCGCAAGCACGAGTTCGTATTTTTTCTCTTTGGCGAGCGCTATCGCAAGGGATAACGCCTCTTTTTCTTCCGGATTCGGAAACGGACAGGTCGTAAAATCGCCGTTCGGCTCTTTCTGTTCTGGAACTATCGTGTAAGTTTCAAGCCCTAATCTTTTAAACAGTTTTTGGATCGGAACGTTACCCGTTCCGCAAAGCGGCGTGTAAACGACGGTCGGAAAATACTCTTTTCCCTGCGGAAGCGAGTAGGTTAAAACCGCGTCCAAAAAGTCGTTTAGGACCTTTTCGCCTATCGTTTCGATAAGATCTTCGTTTGCGGTATAGTCGTTAAAATAGCCGTATTTTTTGATCTCTTCGGTAACTTCCATCGCCGCGCCGTCTGTTAGCTGACAGCCTTTTTCGTTATAAACCTTATACCCGTTGTACTCTTTGGGGTTGTGGCTTGCGGTTATTACCACGCCGCAGTCGGTTTTAAGTTCCCTTACCGCAAAAGACAAAACGGGGGTGGGCATCAGCGTGTCGAAAAGATACGCCTTTATTCCCTTAAAAGACATTATCTCGGCGACGAGACGCGCAAATTCTTTTGACATATTTCTGCTGTCGTACGCGATCGCGACGCTTTTGCCGTTATTTTTAAGGATATAGTCCGCAAGTCCGAAGGTAGCCTTTCCGACTGAATAGACGTTCATTCTGTTCGTGCCTGCGCCTATCTTCCCGCGGAGTCCGCCGGTGCCGAAAGACAGGTCCTTAAAAAACCTGTCTTCTATCGCCTTTTCGTCGTTCTTTATACTGTCAAGTTCTTTTTTAAGTTCGCCGTCCTTTTCTACCTTGGACAGCCACTCGTTATAAATATCCGAAAATTTCATTTGATTAGTCGTACTTTTTAACAAATTCGAGGAGTTTATCGACGGTCGTAAACGCAACCGCCATGTTTTCGTCAACTACGCCGTAATAGATACTGACTCTTCCCTTACTGTCGCAGAGCGCGGTACAGGGGAAACACACGTTGTCGCAAAATCCCGATCTTTCATACGGCTTTTGGGGCGTCAATAAAAATCTCTTCGCTTTATACAAGACCTTGGACGGATCGTTAAGATCTAAAAGCATCACGCCGAAACTGTAAGTATAATCGCTTACCGTCGCCTGAACGCCGTGATAGATAAGCAGCCAGCCTTCGTCCGTCTTTATGGGTGCGGGGCCCGCGCCTATCTTCTTTCTTTCCCAGTAGTTCGTCTTAGCGTCTCTGTTTGCGGAAAGAAGTTTATGATTACCCCAGTAAAGAAGGTCGGGGCTTTCGCTTATAAAGATCTTGCCGTAATTAGAGTCGCCCGACGCACAAGGGCGGTTTAACATATAGTACTTGCCGTTTATTTTCTCGGGGAAAAGCACGCCGTTACGGTTCATGGGTAAAAAGCCCTGCGGTAACATTTTGAAAGTCTTAAAATCTGTGGTTTCCGCGATAAAAATGCACGGCGCGTCGTCGTAAACGTCCGCGCAGAACACGACGTAAAACTTGTCTTCTATTCTAATAAGTCTCGGATCGTACGCGTAATATTTTTCAAATTCCGTGCCGTCTTCGTTTATAAGTTTAATATCTTCGGATTCTAAATCCCATTTAACTCCGTCCGGACTTCTGCCGACTACTAACATAGGGCAGCCCGTTTTGTCTTCGATACGGAATACGCCGATATATTTGCCTTTGTACATAGCGACCGCGCTGTTACAAACGTGCCACACGTCTTCGAGGTTTTCGAGATCGAAGAGCGGGTTACCGTCGTAACGCCATATATAATCCTTGTCGTTTTTGGGCGGTTGCCAGAACATGCCGTCGTTTTCTTTGTAGTAATTTTCCATAACAAAACTCCTTATTATCGTGTATTCTATTTTATCACACTTTAAGACCGCACGCAATACGGTCGTAAAATATTATCCTTGTTTACCTGCCCATACGTCGGGTTTTTTCTTTTTAAAATCTAATTCGGAGATAATCACCGCAACGAAAATAAAGACGAAACCCACAAACATTATTACGGAAGTCTTTTCCCTGCCCATAATTAAGGAAAACACCGTGCCGAACACCGATTCGAGGCTTAATATAAGCGCGGCTTGGGACGGGTGCGTGTACTGCATACCCTTTATCTGCGCAAACTGTGCGTAGAGAGTGCAAGCAAAAGTCAAAACGAGCACCATTATTATCTGCTCGGTGTTAAGGGCGTACGAGCCGACGCCTTGCGGAAGGTCGAAAATAAGCGACAGGACGGTGAAGATCACCCCGACGACCGCAAGTTCTAAAATAAGCGTTAAGTAAGTGTCGTCCCCCTTTTTGCCGGCGCTATCTATAAAGAGAATCTGAAAGGCAAAGCAGACCGCGGCGATAAGCGTTAAGGTGTACCCCAAG
>CAMPBJ010000151.1 GCA_946637575.1 uncultured Clostridia bacterium
TATATCGTCGCGGTGGGATCTTCCGGTTGGGTAAGCGAGGCAACGCCGAAGACGGCGTCCAAGCAGTATTCGTTAGTTTACGCGGGCAATTCCATCTCGGCGGGTACGACGCTTACGTTAAAAGATTCTTCGGGCAACACGATAGTATCTTTCACCACCGCAAAAACTTCGAGTTCGGTAGTGATAAGCGCACCCGAGATAAAGAGCGGATCTACCTACACTTTATATAGCGGAAGCACCACTCTTGCGACGTTTACGGTAAACAGCGTCGTTACGACGAGCGGAGTAAGTGCCGGCGGCGGACAGTTCGGACCGGGAGCAAACGGACAATTCGGACCGGGAGGAAACGGACAGTTCGGACCGGGAGGAAGACGGTAAAAACCTTAATAAAAGATATATATAATAAAAAGATCACCCATCATACTAACCTTTTTAGCGCCCCGAAAGGCAGAAGCCTTTCGGGGCGCGTACTTTTTTTAAAAAAAACGACATATAACTCTTGCAAAGTAAAAAGCGGGTGCTACAATGCGCGCAGAAACGGATATGAAAGAGATAATAGAGCGGATAATAAAAATCGAACAGGAGCAGAAGAGACGGAAAGAGCGCGACTTCCTGTCGAATTATAACAGCGGAGAAGTAAAGCACTTAAAACAGATAGAGTTTCATAAGTGCAAAAAGCGTAACCGCTGGGTATTCGGCGGAAACCGAAGCGGAAAGACGGAGTGCGGAGCGGTCGAGGCGATCTATATGGCGCGCGGAATACACCCGTACAGAGAAAACCGAAAGAACGTGTTCGGCTGGGTGGTGTCGTTATCGCAACAGGTTCAGCGCGACGTTGCGCAAGCGAAGATACTGCACTATCTAAACCCTTCCTGGATCGTGGATATCACCATGAGTTCGGGCAAAAAGGAGAGCGCGGAGTACGGCGTTATCGACCAGATAATGATACGCAACGTATTCGGCGGAGTATCCGTGATCGGCTTTAAGTCCTGCGATCAGGGAAGGGAAAAGTTTCAGGGCAGTTCTTTGGACTTCGTGTGGTTCGACGAAGAGCCCCCGCGCGACGTGTACGAAGAGTGTAAGATGCGCGTTTTCGACAAAAAAGGCGATATCTTCGGCACGATGACGCCGTTAAAGGGGCTTACGTTTATCTACGACGAGATCTACTTAAACCGCGGAAACTCGAAAGAGGTGTGGTACGAGTTTATGGAGTGGGGGGATAATCCGTACCTCGATAAAGAGGAGATCGAAAGTCTGTCCGCAAGTTTATCCGAAGATCAGACCGAGAGCAGAAGATACGGGCGGTTTAAGGAGGCTTCGGGGCTCGTTTATCCCGAATTCGACGAGAACGTGCACGTTATCGATCCGTTCCCCGTGCCGAGCGAGTGGCAGGATACTTTATCCATAGATCCGGGGCTGCAAAACCCGCTTTCCTGCCACTGGTACGCGGTGGACTACGACGACACGGTGTACGTCGTCGCCGAACACTTCGAGGCGGGAAAGGACGTTTCCTATCACGCCCAAAGAATAAAGGAGATATCCGAAAAACTAAACTGGAAGAAAAAGAACGGAAAGATCGAGGCGCTCATAGATTCGGCGGCGAACCAAAGAACGCTGTCCGGAGTAAAGAGCGTTTCCGAACTGTTTTTCGACCACGGGATCGCGGTAAACCCGAACGTGAATAAGGATATGTTTTCCGGCATACAGACTGTAAAGTCGTATTTTAAGGGAAACGGTAAGCCGAGGATCTATATTTTCAGAAACTGCGTAAACCTTATCCGCGAACTGAAAAGTTACTTTTGGGGGGACGACGACGTTCCGAAAAAGAAAGACGATCACGCGCTCGACGAGATGCGCTATTATCTTATGAGTAAGCCGAAAAACACCCCTAAAAAGAAGGAGAAAACGATGATCGAAAAAGACAAAGAAAGATTGTACAGGCAGGTTTTAAATGGCAGAAGACGTGGGAAATAGCGTGTCCGACGCGTTACGTAAAAAGGCGCTCGGCTTCGAGACAGAAGAGTGCGTGGAAGAATACGCGTTTTCCGAAGGGGAAGTCGTTCTCTCTAAAAAGAAGGTCGTAAAAAAGAGCGTTCCGCCCGACGTATCGGCGATAAAGATGCTTTTGGATATGCAAAAAGACGAACGAACTATGAGCGACGAAGAGTTGGAAAAAGAGAAGAAACGACTTTTAAAAATGCTTAAAGAAATAAACGAAAAGGAGAAAAATCTTGGAAAAAAAGACTAAACCGAAGGACGAAAAGTTTATCGAAGACGTGATAGCGGACGTTACCGAAGACTTCGAAAAGCGAAGAAAAGCAAGGCTGTTTTTGGAACGTCAGTGGGAACTTAACGTAAACTTTTTGCTCGGCAACCAGTACTGCGAATTGGGTTATAACGGCGAGATTTTAGAGAGCGGCAACGAATACTTCTGGCAGGAAAAGAAGGTGTTTAACCATATAGCGCCTTTAATCGACTCCCGTCTTGCGAAATTCGCAAAAATTAAGCCTCACGTTTCGGTAAGACCGAAGTCCGACGACGACGCGTTCATCGCCGGCGCAAACCTTGCCGAAAACCTCGTGGAGCAGGCGTTCAAACGTTCCGACATGGAAGACGTAGTAAAGCGCGTAACTTCTTGGAGTGAGACGTGCGGAACGGGGTTTTACAAGGTCGTGTGGGATAACGACGGCGGAGAAAAGATAGGGGAAAAAGACGGCGAACCGATCTACGAAGGGGACGCTAAAATAATACCCGTGTCGCCGTTCGAGATATTCCCGGACGACTTAAACACCGAAAAAATAGGCGACTGCGCAAGCATAATCCACGCAAGGGTTATGAGCGCGGATAAAGTAAATGAAAAGTACGGCGTAAAGGTAAAGGGAAAAGAAATAAACGTCTTAAATTTAAGCGAAACGAGAACGGTAGGCGTGGACGACGAGGACAAAAAAACCTTAAAGAACGCGGTGATCGTTATCGAAAGATACGAAAAGCCGACCGCGGCAAATAAAAGGGGAAGACTTATCACCGTCGCCGACGACAA
>CAMPBJ010000152.1 GCA_946637575.1 uncultured Clostridia bacterium
GAGTGCAAAGATATGCGCATACGTCGTCGCGACAAATGACCGAATCGTTTGCAGGCACGTATTTGCTCTTCTCCTCGTCATAGATAACGGGGGCTTTTTCGGTCGTGCCGTACGCAAGGAAGTAAAGATTGAGTTCCCTGTCTTCCTGCCCGTTGTCAGCCATCCACGCTTTTACCTTTTCCATAATGCGATTACACACTCTTATGATAGCGCCGGCGTAAGAGTTCCCGTCTTTACGGTAAGCCTCGTCGCAAGCCTTACAGGTACATTGAAAACCGCCGTCCATTATGGTAAATCCGACGTAGTTACGGTCGCTCCATCTGTCGAGCGTTAAAGAATATATTATCTTGTTCGCGCACGCGGTAACGAGCGCCTCTAAATCCTCTTCGTTGCCGTGAGCGGTGTAGCAGAGTTCCTGATACGCGTGGTTGTTAACGTCAGCCGCGTCCGAAAGCCACGTGCCTCTCCACCCTTCTTTCGACGCAGGGTGAACGTAGTAGTACGCGCTGTGAAGACCGTAGGTATATTCCGTCCCGTCCACTTCGGTGTAGATCGGAAGATATATCTCGGTGGAGTTTACATATCTGTAACGTTGCATAGCGCGCGAAACGTCGGTCGCGTCCACAACGCCGGAGTTAAGCTCGAACGCCCACGCGTCCTTAAAAAGCGACACGTTGTTGCCGTAACACCTCGTAGCGATGTCCGGAAGATCGGTAACGTTAAAATCGCGAAGTTTGAGGTTTTTAACGTTCCTGTCCATCTCGATGCAGTTTCTATAATAGAACTCGTAGTTAAAGCAGATCTGCATAAAGTCGTAAACCGAATACAAAACGCCGTAGAACGTTCCGCCTAAAAGATAGACGGTGTTGTTCTCGGTTATTATCCTTACGCCGTTAAGTCCTAACATTCCCCTGTCGTACCCGAGTTCCGCTTTTTCTTTCTCCGAACGAGAAGTGATAAGCGTAGTTTCGCCGACGGATATCCTTTTAGCGTTGTCGTCGGTTAAAATAACGTCGCCCGAATCGTCCCTAACGCTCGGTATGTCTATGTTAGTTGCGCGCTTGAATAAAACCCTGAATTCGTCCGCCGCAAGTTCGACTCTCGAATCGGCGGCGGCGGGAACTACTAAAACGTAGTCGGTCGCGCCGTCCTTTACGATATATTTACCGTCTACCTCGGGCGCGGTCAAGTCGTGAACCCCGCCGGTATAAGTATATCGCTTCTGCGCTTCGGGAAGTTCGATTTTTTCCTTACACGCGGAAAGGGAAAACAGCGACGCGGCAAGCATCACCGTGCAAATAACGATCGAAATAATCTTTTTCATCTTCTCTTTCCCCCTATTCCACGACGATGTCTATATACTTAACGCAAAGGTTGCCTTCCGCGTCCATAGCGTTGATCTGTGCCTGATATCTTCCCTTTATGGATATCGTAAACTTTTCGCTGTACGCTCCGTCCGTCGGCGCGTCAGTCTTTTTAATGTTCGACACGTTCGGCACGTACGAGAACATATCCACGCAATAAAGGTGGATATACACCGTAATGTCTTTCGGTTTATCCACGTTGTCGGACACCGTAAAGTCCAAGGTTATCTCCGCACCCGCCTTAACCTTAAGCATCTGCCCGTCTTTGATATCTTTTAAGGTTATCGTCGGTTTTTCGGAGTCGGCGCAGTTTAAGGTAACAGTCTTCTGCGCGGTGTTGCCGTTAAAATCGCTCACCGAATAAACGACGTAGTACTTTGCTATCCTGTCGAGTTTTACGCTGTACTCCGTTCCGAATTTTAAGTCGGAAAGTACGTTCCCGTCCGGATCTGAGACCGGCTTTCCGTCAGACGCCGCGATAATAAGCCCGGCGGTCGAATAATCGATACCCGAAAGAACGTCCGAAAACTCTGGGATCGCGATCTTTACCGTATCGCCTATAACGTAATCGCCCTGGAAGTCGTGCACGTAGATCTCGGGTTCTACCGAATCGACGTAGGTGTTGCCGGAAAGAGTGTCGTTGTTTATCGTCGATATAACGACGCTCGCTTTTCCGGTAATGTTTTTCATCTCGATATCGAGGTATGCTTTACTCGCGTCGAAATCGACGGCAGACGAAAAGTCGCCGAGACGGAGGAACTTGCCGTCGAAATCGTAAGATACGGTAGTTACGTAGCCCGAAAAGTTGATGTATTCCGCCTTTACCGCCGCTCCGCCGTTTACCGAAACGTAGGTGGCGTCCTCGCCCTTTATAACGTCGAGCGTGAGTCTGTTTTCTGTGTTTTCGACATCTGTTAAAGCGATCCGCAGCGTTCCGAAGTTGTCTTCACCCGAAACTATTCTGTAATCGAGCGCGAACTTCCTTAAAAGCAACGCGTTAAAGAAAGTGAGTTTATTGTCCCCAAAATTAACGTTCGAAGTGTAAGTTATATTCCTTATCCTTCTGCCTTCCGCGTTTGTCGCGGTCGCGGTAAAATCGCCGATAAAGAACTTCGACATATCGTAGCCGAGTTTTCTTCCGCCGGCGTTATAGTAATCTGCGTTTATGATCGAAACGACGTCGGTAATGAGCGTCTCCGATCCCGCCTTATATATAAAGTAAACGCTCTCCTGCCCCGTTATCGTAACGGCAGAAGGATCGCCGACCTTTACTTTATTGCCGCCGTCGTAAACTGCGAATATCTCCGTTTCGACCGCCGTAGGTCTTCCGCTTGTAAAGGTATATGCCTTTATGTCGTCTATCGCGTACTTATTGCCGTAAAGGTAGTACTTCGGCACGGACGCGCTCTCAATAAAGCACACGTTATCGCTACTTATAACGTTTACCGTTATCGACTTTTCATAGGAGAACACGCCGTCGGTGTAATTAAACGTTATTCCATACTCTCCGGAATAGTAAGGCGTGAACGAGAAGTTAGCCCCCTCGCCCGAAAGTTTTTGTTCTCCGCCCTCGACCGTAACCAAGACTTTAACGTCTTCCGCGGAAACGTTGAGCGCGGCGGTTACGGTAAAGAGATCGT
>CAMPBJ010000153.1 GCA_946637575.1 uncultured Clostridia bacterium
GGTCCGAAAGATCGACGCCGATAATAACGTCCGCGCCGAGTTCCTTTACCCTGTCCGCAGGCACGGAGTTGGTAAACGCGCCGTCCACGAATCTTTTCCCATCGATAATGACGGGCTTAAAATAAGGCGGATACGAGGAAGAGGCGCAGAGCGCGTCCGACGCTTTACCCGACTTTATCACGACTTCTTCGCCCGTATCTACGTTCGTTGCGACAGCGACGAACGGTTTTGAAAGTTCTTCTATTTTAAGGTCGCCCAAGTACCTGTCGATGACCGAGTTTAACCCGTCCGAACTCATATTGATCGCGATAAAGCGTTTTACGTCCTTTACGTCTACGGTCTCCAAAAGCGAAATAATGTCCGTGGAAGAGTACCCGTTCGCGTAAAACGCGCCGATGATACTTCCGATGCTTGTTCCGCCGACGATATCCGCAACAACGCCGTTCTCTTCAAGCGCCCTTATAACGCCGAGTTCGGCAAAACCTTTCGCACCGCCGCTCCCGAGAGCAAGCCCGATTTTTATTTTCGGCTTTTTCCTTCTGCCGAACAGTTTCTTAAAAATACTCATTTTACTTTATCTCTTTTACCGACTATCCTGATAAGCGTAATAATAAAGAGCACGAGCGCCAAGCCGAACAGTCCCCAAAGCACGTAGTCCAAAACGGCGGTAGAACCGTAGAGCGCTAAAAAGAGTTCGGCAAGAAGGGAAATAAGAACCCCTGCGACGATATTGCCTACGATCACGGGAAGAACCGCGTCCTTAAATTTTAAATTCAAAAACACCGCGACGGCAGTTCCCGTCCACACGCCCGTAAGCGGCAGCGGGATAGCGACGAAAATAAACACGCCGAGCATTTTTAACGCCCGTTCGGACAGCCCCCTTTTGTCTCCGTTCTCCCTTTCCTTTAAGGTGCGCTCCGCTTTTTCATTAAAATAGTTTTCGATTTTCTCGGCAAACCTTCCGACGAGTTTTATCTTTTTAAGTAAATTCAGGATAGGTTTTAAAAGGAAGAACACGGCAAAAAACACGGCTGTCGATCCTGCGTAAGACAAAATAAACGCAGTCCAAAAATCGAATCCTACGCTCCGCGCAAAGACGATGCCGCCTTTAAGTTCTATTAAAGGTACGACGGACATAAGCGCCGTTCCCCAAACGTTTCCGAATATGCTCGCTATAAACTCACTCATAACGCCTTAACTAATTCTATCTCGTTTACGCCGTCTTTAAGTTTTATCTTTTCACCGCTTCTTTTAAACCCTTCGGGGAAAATAAAGGTTATGTCCGCGTTTTTAACGGTAACGGTAACCCTTGCGCCCGAAGAAGTCTTTTCAAGTTCCACGGTAACGCTACCCGAAATAAACTCGTGCGACGCTTTGAGTTTGTTTACGCCGGATATAAGTTTTATATCGATATCCGCGGCATTTTCGGACTTTAATCTTATGCCGGCAAGATATTTATAGAAGAAGGTGGAAACGAATCCCCAGAAGTGATGGTTAAAAGAAACGTGTCTTTCCCCGTCTTTTCTGCGGAGTTTATTGTCCTCGAACACTTCGTTGAACGCCTCGCCCAGCGTCTTTCCGTCATACGCCCAAAGCATATACGCGTAGGACGGGAACTCTCTTTTGGTAATGAGTTTATACGCAAGTTCCGCGTCCCCGTACTCTGACAGCACCTCGAACAGCGCGCGCCCGCCTAAAACGCCGACGCGCATACCGTATTCGTCCTTTTCTACCATTTCACGGAGAACCTTTTCCGCGTCCTTTTTCTCTTCTTCGGAGAATACGCCGTATAAAATCGCCATCGCCTGTACCGAGATGATCTGCGGATAAACCGAAACTCCCTTTACGTAAAGGTTTTTAAATTTTGCGATAAGATCCGCCTTTTCTTTTTCGGCTTTTTTAAGATCTTCGGTCTTATTTAAAGCCGAAAATATTCTCTCCGAAAGAGAGTAGTAGTTTATTATCGTGCAAGTGTCCGTAAGTTCGAGCGGAGTTTTCGTAGATCCGCCCCACATCGTACCCGTTTCGCACCAGTCGCCGAGACCGAACGAAAAAAGTCCGTTTTCGTTTTTCTTCGTTTTAAGGTAGGCAAGGTATTTTACGATACTTGCATACACTTCTTCGTAGATTTTAATATCCCCCGTGGTAACAAATAGCCTATAAGCAAGTTCGGGGAGCGCGATATCCCACGCGGGACCGTTGCCCCAGTTAAATCCCCAGCCGCCCGTAGGGACTATGCCGGGGAACGCGCCGTCTTCCCTTTGCGATTTTACCATTTGGCTTAACCAAAACCGAAGGAAACTTTCGGCCTTGTGATTATATAAAAACTGTTCGGCGGACAGCGCGACGTCTCCCGTCCAGCCGTTCTTTTCCCTATGCGGGCAGTCGGTCGGAACAAGCACCATATTAGAAAGATTACTGCGGATCACCGCGTCCTGTACGTCGTTTATTATGTCGCTGTCGCACCAAAACTCGCCCGCTTTTTTAAAATCCGAGTGAGTCACTACCGCGGTTATGCTTAAACTCTTCGCCTGCTCTTCGGTGATCCCCGAGATCGCAACGTACTTAAAACCGTGGAAGGTAAAGGAAGGAGTAAACGTCTGCTCGCCGTCCTTTGCGATATACACGTCCTTTTGAATATAGCCCATATGGGCGCGTTCGTAGGAGTCTATGTTGTCCACGCAAAGTTCGTTCGACAGCACGTATTCGCCGTGGTCTAACGTTATTATCTGCCCCGCGGTCGCGTTTATTTTAAGTTCGCAGACGCCCGCGATATTTTCCTTAAAATCAAAAAGATATCTGCCCGAAGGGGATACGACAAAAGGTGCGGGGGTTATTTTTCTTATCGCTTTAACTTTCGGCGAAGTGCGTTCTCTTTTTTCCCCTTTCGGAGTTGCCGCGGGAATCGCGGTCTGCCAGTCCGAATCGTCGAACGCGGCGTTAAAAACGCCTTCGATCTCATTTCTCGCGTCGTATCGGC
>CAMPBJ010000154.1 GCA_946637575.1 uncultured Clostridia bacterium
CGGGATTCGTCGCCATAATAACTTCGTTAACCCCGCCTTCGTTTATGCGTTGGAGAAGACCTTTAATGTTTATATCGTTCGGTCCTATCCCGTCTAACGGCGAAATAGTGCCGTGCAAAACGTGATATACACCGTTAAATTCGTTGAGTTTTTCTATCGCGATAACGTCTTTCGGTTCTTTTACTACGCAGATGGTCTCTTTCGAGCGAAGTTTACAGATATCGCAAATATCATCTTCGGAAAAATTACCGCAAATTTTACAGTAATGGACGTTTTCTTTTGCGTCGACGATCGCTTTTGCAAACGCTTTTGCCTCGTCTTCGCTCATATTTATTATTTTATAAGCGTATCTCTGCGCGGTCTTTGAGCCAACGCCCGGAAGTTTGGTAAACTCGTTAATAAGTTTCCCGATAGGTTCGATATATACCTTCATTAAAAGCCTAATCCCCCGAACGCTCCCATTTTTTTCGTATATTCTTCGTCGGCTTTTTTATACCCGTCGTTCAACGCCGCAACAAGAAGGTCTTCGAGCATCGTAAGATCTTCGGTATCGACCGCATTAGGATCGATGTTAACTTCGCTTACAATTTTTTTCGCATTCATAGTAACTTTAACGAGTCCTCCGCCCGAAGTACCGGTTACAGTAATTTCGTCAAGTTCTTCCTGCGCTTTTTTCATTTCTTCCTGCATCTTTTGGGCTTGGCGCATAAGGTTTTGCATTTGGTTTCCGCCACCGCCGAATCCGCCGTAACCGCCTCTGAATCCTGCCATTTTTATTCTCCTTTATTTTACAATTACTATATCATCGCCGAAAATCTTCTTAAACTTCTCGGTCGCATTGTCCATTTCGTCGGTAAGTTTCTCTTTTTCGGACTGCATTATATGTAAAGAAACTATCGAAAAGTCTTTTAAGGCTTCTAAAATTACCTTCCTGCTGTTTTCCATGTCAAGAAGCGCCCTGTCCGGCTCAGACTTTGTGTATATATTAAGCGTTCCGTCCTTATAGTCCACGGCAACGGTCTGCAAGACGTTGTAGAGCATCTCCGAGCCGGAGTTTCTGACTCCGATAAGAAGCGCACCTTTGACGTCCGAATTGTCAGCCTTTATCTCTACGCTTTTTGGGGTTTTAACTTCCGGTTCTTCTGTAACGGTTGGAACAGATTTTTCCTCATTAACGACAGCGATTTTTCCGCTTTCGATTTTTGAAAGTTTATCTTCTAAAACGGAAAGTCTTGAAGTGATCGCGTCTAAATTAAAGTCTGCTTCCGGACGAGCGGCTTTAAGCGAAATACTCTCGAACAAAACCCTCGGATTTATACTGTACTTTAACGTGGTTTCCAAATCGCAGTAAAGCGATAATATACGGAGCAACCTTTCCTCCGTAGATAACTCCGCGACTTTCTTCATTTCTTCAAATCTCGTCTCCGGGAGCGTCAGTATCGAATTCGGATTTTTACACGTTTTTATAACGATCAGATCCCTGAAATACGATATAAGATCTTTTAGAACAACGCCGATGTTCTTGCCGAGAGACGCTATTTTTTCAATAGTTTCCAGAACTTCTCCGGAATTACCGAGAATAAGCGCGGACGAAAACTCGTTAATAAGCGTAGAGTCAGACGCTCCGAGAATTGTTGTAACGTCTTTATAGTAAAGTTTTCCTTCACTATAAGATAACGCAACGTCGGCGACGGAGAGCGCGTCACGTATACTGCCCTCACCCGCTTTTGCAAGCGCGAACACCGCTTCTTTTTCGTATTCCTTTCCCTGTTCGTCGTATATTTTAGCGATAAGATCCGCTATCTGTTCGGTAGGCACAAGCTTAAAGTCAAAACGCATACAACGTGAAAGAATAGTCGCCGGAAGTTTATGCACTTCAGTAGTCGCAAGGATAAATACCGCGTGTTTCGGCGGTTCTTCGAGTGTTTTTAAAAGCGCGTTGAAAGCAGCACCCGTGAGCATGTGAACTTCGTCGATGATATAGACCTTATACTTGCCCGAAACCGGCGGGTACTGAACGTTTTCCCTAAGTTCCCTTACCTCGTTAACGCCGTTGTTCGACGCGGCGTCGATCTCTATAACGTCGATATTCGACGGATCGTTTAACTCCAAGCACACCTTACACTTACCGCAAGGAGAACCGTTGACGTTGTTTTCGCAGTTTATCGCTTTTGCGAATATCTTTGCGGTAGTCGTCTTTCCTGTTCCGCGCGTGCCGGTAAAAAGGTAAGCGTGCCCTACCATATCGCTTTTTATCTGATTTACGAGAGTTTTTACGATATGGTCTTGTCCTATAACTTCGTCGAACGTTTTAGGTCTGTACTTCCTATATAGCGCTAAATATGCCATTACTTCACCCGGTTAATCTTTATTTTTTCTCTGATTTTCTTTCGTATTCTTTGGACGGCGTTATCTATCGACTTAATGGTGCAGTTATTCTTTTCGGCAATAACCGCGTAAGAATCGCCGTTTAAATAATCGGATAAAACACCGTATTCATAGTCGCTTAAAACTTTTTTAATAAGATCTTTCAGTTCCGTAAGCCTTTCCGCTTTTAAGTAGTCCGAAAGCGGCTCGTCGGTAGTGATCGCGATAAGATTCTTATCGTCGTCGCCGTCTTCACCCGAAAAACCCGACAAAGACACGTAGTTTATAAGCGGCTTATTCTTGTCCGAATTACT
The DNA here is from genome assembly GCA_946637575.1 of uncultured Clostridia bacterium. GTDB lineage: Bacteria > Bacillota > Clostridia > Christensenellales > Borkfalkiaceae > UBA1259. The sequence continues at coordinate 2,682 of CAMPBJ010000154.1, forward strand.
CTTTCTTATCGCCGAATAGATATTGTTTTTTATCGCTTTAAGGCAGTAATTCTTAAATGGTGCGCCGCCGTTAAACGCGTAAACCGCTTTTAAAAGCCCCAGCAACCCTTCTTGAAAAAGATCGTTAAAATCCCCGTCGTTTAAAAAGTGTTCGCGCGCCGTTTTGGTTATAAAGCCCTTGTATCTTTCGATCAAAACGTTTATCGACTCGGGATCGCCGCTTTTTACGAGTGAACAAAGCTCTTCGTCGGACAAAAGTTTCAACTCTTCCGTCGTCATAAATTTTTCCTTTT
>CAMPBJ010000155.1 GCA_946637575.1 uncultured Clostridia bacterium
GAGAGTGCGAAACGCTTGCAGATATCTATAAGGTTTCTGTCCCCCTGACTGAAATACGCCGTGTCGAACGTTTTTCCGTCCTTTTCCACGGAAACTTTTAAGTCAACGTCGATAATAGCCTTTATTTTACCGCCGGAAAGGTAGCCGATAAACTTATCAAGACTCTCCTGCAGAGGCGCTTTATACAGTTTTTTAAGGTTCTCGTCCGCTTTTTTCAAAAAAGACGAGGTCAAGGAAAGGATCTCATAATCTTCGTTTGCGGTTTTAAGTTTTTCATCGAGTTCGTCGCGCTCTTCGTGTAGAATCGGAAGTTTTACCGCGTTTTCTTCGTTATACCCGATTTGTACCGCAATACGCGACATTTCGGAAGTAACTCCGTTCAGTTCTTCGCTCTTTTCTTTAAGCGCGTACCTTACGGCGTTGCCGTCGTAATCCGCGACTCCTTTATCTTCGGTTTTAAGTTCGTTTTCAATTTTTAAGATCCTTTCTTCAAGTTCCGCTATCGCTTTTTTCGTCGCGTCTTTTCCGACCTTTGCGCTCCTTAACTTTTCGTACCTGTAATCATAACTTCCTTCAAGCAAGTTAAATCGAGCGAAAAACTTATCTAGCCCTGCTTTATAGTCTTCGGACATTTTGGAAAGTTCCGCGTACTCGGCGTACTTCTCCAAATACTTCGGATTTTCCTTTTCCACCGTCTTTTCCCTGTTTTTTAAAGACAAAACGTAATACAAGACCGCACCTAAAATGGAGACTACGATCGCCGCAACGCCTAAGTAAAGATTTATCAAAGGTATTGCGACCGCACCGAAAACAAGGAGAAAAAGAAAGATAAAATACGGGTAAATAACCGCCTTATTCCTTACAGTTTCGCTGATCGTTCTTGGGATTGACGCAAGTTCGCTCTCCAAAACGCTTTTCTCTTTTTCGTTAGAAAGAGCGTCCGCAACGCCTGTTTTTAACGCCGACAGTTCGTCGTCGGTTATATTCTCCCCGAAAAGAGCCTTGTCATACTCGAGTTCTTCGTCCTTTTTTTTCTGCAATTCGGCTTTCAATACGGCTAAATTCTCGCGTTTTAACCTAAAAGCCTCCGCCTTTCCGGATTCTTTTAGTTTTTCGGAAAGCGCTTCGTGTTCTTTTTTTAGCCGCTCTTCCTGTGCCGAAAGTTCCGAATATCTTTGCTTTAATCCCGAAACGGTATCCAAAGACGATTTGGCACGGGCGATCTCTTCGTCTTTTATGAATATACTGTGTTTCAGATCGCTTATTAGCCCCGTATTCCCGCGCAAAGCCTTATACTTTTTGCTCTTCTCCTCAATTTTAAGGATCGCCTTATCCACGGCGTTTTCACCGTTAGACAATTCGTTTGAGTTGAGTTTTGCGGTTATACTCGAATTCCCCTTAACGTCAAAATCGTTCTGCGATAAATAAGTCGTCGAAAAATAACCGCTTTCGTCAATATCGAAAAGGCGGTAACCCAAATTATCCGTGTTCGAGAACTCTTTGCCCGTTTCGTCATCGAAAAGCCTTACCGTGTCTTCGGACGACTTATTGCCGAAGTATCTTTCTAACTTATAGCGCTGACCTTTGAACGTAAAAACGACGTAACCGCCAAATTTTTCAGTCGAGTTCCACGGCTTAAACCTAACCCTTTAGTTTTCCGCGATACTCTTTTTACCGTCGGTTATCCCGTAAAACATACACTTTATAAAAGTCGCAAGCGTGGATTTACCGAAACCGTTTTCTTCCTTAATAACGTTTACCCCTAATGAAAAATCCTGCGAATAGTTTTTTAAGTTACCGAAAGAAGAGACGAAAACCTTGTTTAAAATCATAGTTCTTCCCCCTTAAAGGCTTTTATGCCACACATAATCACCTTTGATTTCACCTGATTTTCCATATCGCTTTCCATAACTTCTCGGACAAACTCTCCTAAAATCGTCTTATCGTTTTCGTAGTCTTCTTTTTTTATCGAAAGTTCGGTTTTATCGACGGTTTTAACGAAGAAAAAGTCGCCCGAGAGTCTTTCGGTTATCATGTCCTTATCTACGACGTAGTCCGCGTTATGCTTTCCCCCGATAACTATTTTGAGTAAAGAAGATGCGGAAAACTTCTCCTTTACTTCCGATCTAATTTTATCCGTCGTGTCGAAAAAGTTTGAATCGTTTTCGACGTTATAGTTATACTCGTATAATTTTCTCTTCGCAAAGTCGATAAAGGAAAAACCGTCTTTGCCCTTTTCGGTGTCTAAAAGAACAAAACCTTTATCGCCCGTTTCGTCGAACCCGCGACCCTCTAAGCAACCCGAATAGACGTAAACCCCGCGGTCGTCGATAATGCCGCTCGAATACTCGTGGATATGACCTAACGCAAGGTAATCGATATTCTTTTCTTTTAGTCTCGGAATACTGATAATTTCCGCCTGATTCCTGCTTTTATATCCCGCGATCTGTCCGTGAAGCACCACGACGTTAAAATCTTCCCTATTTAGTAAAAGACCGTCGTAAAACGCGTCTGCGTTTCTGTTGTCGGTAACGATCCCGCTTATATTAACGTTTCCGTACCTGAAACTCGTCCAGGTGCGACCGAATACCTTAAAGTTAGAAGGCAATTCGATCTCGCCTATAAAACTCTTGTCGTCGTGGTTTCCGGAAAGATACAAAAAGTCCACGTCTTCCGCACTCTTTACGGCGCGGATAACCCTTTCGCGCGTCTTTACCGTAACGCGCTCCGTATCGAACATATCTCCCGCGATAATAACGGCTTTTACCCCGTTGGAACTAGCAAAAGCGCACAGTTTTTCAAAGGTAGAAAGAGTTTCTTCCCTACGGAGTTTGGATTTTTCGGGCGGAAGTCCTTCCATTTTAGAGTCTAAATGAAGATCCGCGCAATGAATAATTTTCATACGGATAATTATAGCACCGATCCCGTTATTTTGTAAAGTGTGTTAAATAAATAATGTTTCAATAT
>CAMPBJ010000156.1 GCA_946637575.1 uncultured Clostridia bacterium
ACTCGCTCTTTATACTATCTCCTTTTCTCTATGCAGTTGTCAATCTACTTTCTTTTCTATTACACCGAAAACGACAACGGTCGCACTCGATGTAACGGAGAGTTTTTTCAGAAAAAATCTCACAAAAAAGGCTATCATCTCAACGCGATAGCCTATATATATTAACATTTACGGGTTTTTAAGTCAAGCGATTATCGAAGATTTTTTAATTTTTTTTAACTTTTTTTGAGCCGCCCGATTATTAGCGGAAAACAAGCGATTTTTGACCGAAAACGCGCGATTATTTATTAAAAACCGCCTTTTCGATAACTCCGCCGCCTATACATTTATCGCCCGAATAGAACACGGCGTACTGCCCTTCGGTTATCGCGCGCTGTTTTTCGGAAAACTCAACTTCGGTTTTATCGCCCCGAATATGCACGGTACACTCCTGTTCGGGCTGACGGTAACGAAACTTTGCCGTACACTTAAAGTCGTTCTCTTCCGGACGTTCGGGGATCCAGTTTACGTCCTTACATATAAGCCCGTCGCTATACAGCATCTCTTCCGAGCCGTGCGCTATATATAATATATTGTTTACAAGGTCCTTTTTTACGACGAACCAACGCCCTGCCTCCGCGTCGCCTTTTATCCCGCCGACGTCCAGTCCCTTTCTCTGCCCTATCGTGTAATACATAAGCCCTATGTGTTCGCCGAGCAACTTTCCGTCGAGAGAGCGGATCTCGCCCTTTTTTGACGGCAGATAGGTTTTAAGAAAGTTTCTGAAATTGCGCTCCCCTATAAAGCATATGCCCGTGGAATCCTTTTTCTTCGCGGTGGACAGCCCGTTTTCTTCGGCTATTCTGCGGACTTCGCTCTTATCCATTTTCCCGAGCGGAAAGAGTACGCCGTCAAGTTGATCCTGCGTGAGTTGATTTAAAAAGTAGGTCTGATCCTTATTCTGATCTTTCGCCTTTAACAAATAGTGTTTACCGTTCTCGTGCAGGATATCGCAGTAATGCCCCGTCGCGATGTAATCCGCGCCGAGCGACTTTGCCTTTTCCTTAAAGTCCTTAAACTTTATCTCCCTGTTGCACAAAACGTCGGGATTCGGGGTTCTGCCCGCCTTATATTCAGAAAGAAAGTACGAAAAAACCCTATCCATATACTCTTTGGCGAAGTTTACGGAATAGTAAGGGATACCGAGAAGGTTGGACACTCTGCGAACGTCCGCGAAGTCGTCCTCCGCGCTGCAATGCCCGTTCTCGTCGACCTCTTCCCAGTTGTTCATAAACAGCCCTATAACGTTATAGCCCTGTTCTTTAAGTAAAAGTGCGGCGACGGAGGAATCCACTCCGCCGCTCATACCCACCACTACGGTTTTTTTCATTTATAGCTTCCAGTGTTCTTTTTTATTCAGTTCGTCGATAAGCGTTCTTACCCTGATCGGCTTTTCGTCTCTCAAGGCGTTTACGATATAGTCCTGACAACTCTTGTCTATAACCGGCGCGGTAATGCGGTAAAACTTGTCTTTAAGCCACTCGAAGTCCACGCCGTCTTTCGCCTCTCCCGTCGGTTCGAAGTCCGGCGATCTTAACACCCTTCCGTCCTTTAACGTCATTATCGCCCTGCAAATGCGCTTTGCGGGGAACTGCTTTGTCAGACTGTCGTCGCACGAAAAAACGAGTTTCCCCATCATCTCTATTACTTTCGGATCGTTTAGTCCTTCTTCGCTTACTTCCTGCATCCCGAAATCGCCGTGAACGATCGTCGCCGCAACCGGATAGGCTATGTTGTACTGCGCTTCGTCCGACGTTTTCGGCACGATTTTCGACAGCATCGTCGCCCTTTCGAACGTCTCTATCTCCACCCTTTCGACGTTATCGGAAGTTATTTTGTTTTCGGACATAAGATACTTTATCGCGTCGATCGCGGGGTGCGCCCAACGACAGCACGGATACGGCTTAAAGTAAAGATTCATTATCTCGTAACTTTCTCCCAAGCCGTCCAAAAAGTGCTTATGCTCGTCAGATTCCAAAAGGTTTTTGTTACCCGTAAAGCCCGCGAGCGTTTCCAGCACCGAAAGCGCGCCGACCATAACGCCGAACGGCACGCCGTCTTTATTCATTGACGGGTACTCGACGCTTCTTGCCCCGGGAACGAGCGGAGCGTTAAACTCCGCGACCGAAAGCACGTTGTTCATCTGTTCTTTCGTAAACCCGTAGATACGCCCGACTCCCGCGCCGATTCCTACCGCGCCGAAAGTTCCGCTCGAGTGCGGGAAATTGTAAAACTCCATGATCGCGGCGCCGCTTCTTATCGTCGTTTCGTAAGCGACGAGCATAGCGGCATAAAGATCTGTTAAAAGTATATCCTTTTCGTACGCCGCGGCGAGAACCGCGCCTATAAACGAAGTACCCGGGTGCGCGCGGGTAAGGTTATGCCCGTCGTCAATATCGTAAGCGTTGGAAGAATGCCCCATCACCGCGGACGCGCCCAAAAAATCGAACTTTTCGTCCGTTCCCACGACCGCGACGTCGCCTTTTTTAAAGGCTTTTTCCGCAAGACGGAGTCCTGCGTCGAACTGCGCGGACCTACTGCCGACGGTGAGCGCGCCAAAAAGGTCTAAAAGGCAACCCCTAACGCGCTCTTTTACCTCGGACGGCACGTCTTCCCAACTGGTGTTTAAAATAAAGTTTTCTAATCTGTAATCGGTGGAAAAATTCATCGCCATCCCCCGTTTTTGTTATCTTAAAACTAATTTTATCATAACGGGAATAAAATATCAAGGAACGGTAAATAAAAAATACTTGCTTATTTTGACCGTTTATTATAAAATAAAGTACGGACGCACCCGTAGTATAACGGATAGAACGGTCGCCTCCGACGCGACAGATCCGAGTTCGATTCTCGGCGGGTGTACCAAACGAAACCCGTCTTTTGACGTGGTTTCGGTTGGTTT
>CAMPBJ010000157.1 GCA_946637575.1 uncultured Clostridia bacterium
AACACTTCGTCGGTCGTGGACTCTCCCTCCCCCGCCGAAACGGAGATAAACGCGGCAAGACAGTTCCTTGACTCGCTCTCCAAAGCGGTTTTAACGATATCGTCCATCTCCACGATCTCGGGAAAAGAATTCGGGCAAAGAACGATCTGCGCGCCGGATAGAGATAAACTTCTCGGGATCTCGGAAAAAAGATCCGCGCCGACGCATAACGCCACCCCGTACCCCTTGTTTTCCTCGCTAAAAACAAGTCTTCCGAAGGGAACGGAGTTACCGCCCATCTTAATTTCGGAGTCTTCCCCGTCAAAAGAAGAAAACGCGTTCTTTCCGTATTCGTCGATCGCGCCGCCGATAATACACCGCGGTACAACCCCGATTATTTTCCCTTTATTTATTCCGATAACCGCGTCGTAAACGCGACCGTCTTTTTTAACGGGTGCGCCTAAAAATATAAGCATCTCGGTGTTTTGGGTGGATTTTGCGATCCTTTCCGCTTCCGTGCTTGCGGAAGAGATAAGCGCGTCGCTATAAAAATAGTCGCCCGCGGTCGCACCGGTAAGCGAAAGTTCGGGAAACAAAAGTATTTCAACGTCCTTTTCTTTTGCAAGGTTTATCCCACGCTCTATTTCTCTTCCGTTAAAGGAAACGTCGCAGACTTTGATTTTGGGAACGAAAGTTCCGATTTTCACAAAACCGTTTTTCATATATTCCTCGATTTTTATCTTTTTTTTGTTTTTTATAAATCCATTTTACGCCGAAATTATAAAAAACGCAAGTTTTTCGATAAATAAAAAACGCGATTTTTTGTTAAATTGCAAAAAATCGCGTTTTATACAACTCAAAAATCAGTCGCCATAACCGTCGGGATTCATCGTCTGCCAACGCATAGCGTCCCTGCACATATCGTCCAACGTCTTTTCCGCTTTAAAGCCTAAAACTTCGTAAGCGTAAGAGGGATCTGCGTAACACTCGTCGATATCGCCGGGACGTCTCGGCAAGATCTTATAAGGAATAGGTCTGCCGATCACCTTTTCAAAAGATTTTACCATATCGAGAACGGAATATCCGTGCCCCGTACCCAAGTTTACGATTAAAAGTCCGCTGTTTTCGGCAAGTTTGTTTACCGCAAGTACGTGTCCTTTTGCAAGGTCGACTACGTGGATATAATCTCTTACACCCGTACCGTCGTGCGTCGCGTAATCGTTACCGAACACGCCGAGATACTCTCTCTTGCCGACGGCGACTTGCGTTATGTACGGGCAAAGGTTGTTAGGTATCCCTTTCGGATCTTCGCCGATCAAACCCGATTCGTGAGCGCCGATGGGGTTAAAGTATCTTAAAATAGTGATGTTCCACGTCTTATCCGAGGCGTAGAGATCTTTAAGAATATATTCGATAAAAAGTTTCGTGCTGCCGTAAGGGTTTGACGTGGAAAGCGGGAAGTCTTCTTTTATGGGAACGCTCTTCGGTTTTCCGTAAACGGTAGCCGATGACGAGAACACGAGATTTTTAACGTTGTGTTTTCTCATCGCAAAGCAAAGTTGCAAAAGACCTTCTATATTGTTTTCGTAATATTCGAGCGGTTTTGCGCAAGACTCACCGACCGCTTTTAAGCCGGCGAAGTTGATCACCGCGTCGATCTTGTTTTCCGTAAAGATCTTGTCTAAAATCTCTGCGTCACGTATATCGCCTTCGTAGAACTTTATCTTCTTTCCGGTGATTTTCTCTACCCTGTTTATCGACTCGATCTTGCTGTTCATAAAGTTGTCGATCGCGACGACTTCGTGCCCTGCGTTTAAGAGTTCGACTTCGGTATGAGAGCCTATGTATCCTGCTCCCCCTGTAACCAAAACTTTCATTTTTATTTCTCCGTTTAATTTATTTTTCAGTTATTCCGGCGACTTTTAAGAATTTCATAAACCCGTTAAAGCCGTTTTCGTCTTTTTTGAACACCGCGGTGTCGAAAAGTATGTTTTTGCAAACGTCGTTTACTTTATTTTTAACGATCTCGTCCGCCTGTTCTTTACTCTCCGCCCTGCCGTTTTTAAGGAGTTCCTTTATCATGTTCCTGTGAACGTAAAGATCGTTCCCCTCTTCGGACAAAGCCTTTTCGTCGTACTCTTTTTGCCCGCAGAGTATTTCCGCGATCTCGGAGAGTTGGCGTTTTAACCTTCCGGGAAGGATAAACAACCCCATCGCCTCGATGAGCCCGATACTTTCTTTCTTTATATTATGAAATTCGGGGCGCGCGTGGAAGTAACCCTCAGGGCGCTCTTCCGTAACGATATTGTTGCGAAGTATCATATCTATGACGTATTTTCCGTTTTCGAGCCTGCATACGGGGGATAAAGAATTGTGCTTTACGCCGTCCGTTTCCGCGAAGATATTGCACTCGGGGCAAGTAAAGTCCGCCCACGCGGATATGACGTCTTTTGCAAGGTCGCCTATCTCTTTCCTGTTTTTACTTTCGAGCCTTATAACGCTGTTATACCAGTCGACGATGCCGACCTTAACGCTTTTATACTTGCTCTTTAAGTCGGCGTATTTTTTAAGAAGCGGAGCGCGGTGCATGGGCATAAGATGTCCGCCGCCCTGAAAATGTTCGTGATTCAATATCGAACCGCCGATTATGGGGAGCGCGGCGTTAGAACCCATCATGTAGTTCGGGAACGCGTCCACAAAGTCCATAAGCTTATCTATCGTATCCGCCTTTATGTGCATAGGCACGTGATTTTCGGATATCGCGATCAGATGCTCGTTATAGTAAGCGTACGGCGAATACTGAACGAACCACGGTTCTCCGCCGAGCGTTAAGGATATCGTCCTTATATTCTCTCTCGCAGGATGCGTCGCCGTACCCTCGTACCCTTCGTTTTCCTTACAGAGAAGGCACGCCGGGTATTTGTTTTTCTTGGGCGCGATAAGGAGTTTTGCAACGTC
>CAMPBJ010000158.1 GCA_946637575.1 uncultured Clostridia bacterium
CATTTTGTTAAAACGCTGTTGCACCGCGTTATCGTGTACTGCACGTAAGGACAGGTCTCCCCCTCGAAAGATAAAACGCGATCGTACGAGAACACGATATCCTTTATCTTGTTGTTGCAAAGCGCGGAGAAAATTACCGCACCCGTTCCGACCGCGCGGGCGGTCTCGTCCTTATTTTTTAAGTTCGGATTTTTCTCTTCAATGACCGCTTTCGCCTTTTCGATCGTCTTTTCGATAACGTCTTTTAGGAGAACTACTTTCCCTTCTCTCGTACTCATCGCGCCGCTTTCCATCGACACCATGCCGTAGGATACGTGGACTAAATCTTTTGCCCAAGGCTTACCCATAAGTTCGAGCACTTTAAAAAGTTGCTTAAAGTGTAAGTCCTGCTGATAAGCGACAACGTAAAGACATTTATAAAAGTCGTATGTGTTCTTTCTGTATATCGCGGCGGCGATGTCGCGCGTCGCATAAAGGGACGAACCGTCGGATTTAAGTATCAGGCAAGGCGGCATCCCGTATTCTTCGAGATCCACGACCTGCGCTCCGTCCGACTCTTTTAAAAGTCCGTCTTGCCTTAATTCTTCGATAACCGCGGGCATTTTGTCGTTATAAAAACTTTCGCCTGCATAAGAGTCAAAGGAAACGTTTAAGAGTTTATACACTTTATCGACTTCTTCCAAAGTTATGCGCTTAAACTTTTCAAAAAGTTCCACGCTTTCCTTATCCCCGTCTTCTATTCGCTTAAAATACTCTCTCGCCTTCGTTTCGAGTTCGGGATTATTCTTTGCCTCTTCGTGAAACTTAACGTATATTCTCGAAAGTTCTTTTAATCCGTCCTTTTTTAAAGTCTCCTCGTCGCTCCAGAGTTTAAACGCGACGATAAGTTTTCCGAACTGCGTTCCGTAGTCGCCCAAGTGGTTTATGCCGACTACCTTGTAGCCTAAAAACCTATATATCTTAACGAGCGCGCCGCCGATAACGGTGGTGGATAAATGCCCCATATGAAAGGGCTTTGCGATATTGATCGAAGAGTAGTCGATACAGATCGTCTTTCCGTTTCCTACCGTGCTTTTTCCGTAGTCCGCGCCTTTATCCAAGATCTCGCCCAACGTGTCTTCGATAAACTTACGCTTGTTCAACTTAAAGTTAAGATATCCGTTTACCGCGGTACACTCCGAGATAACGTTATCCGGCGTAAACTTTGCCGCAAGGTCTTCCGCGATCTTAACGGGAGAAGCGCGAAGTATTTTAGAAAGTTTAAAACACGGAAGCGCAAAGTCGCCGAGCGTTAAATTCGGCGGTACTTCTACGTAAGAACAGAGCAAGTCTTTGTCAATGTCGATATCGAGTTTTTCTGCTATATAACGTTTTTTATCCATAATTTCCTTTTTGTACAAATATATGATAACATACCGAAAGTAAAAAATGCAAATCAAAAAACTTGTATTTTTAATTATTTTGTTTTATAATCTTAAAGATAATATAATATTTTCGGAGAAAAATATGAAATTAGGCGTAGTCGGACTTCCGAACGTAGGTAAATCAACACTTTTTAACGCGATAACCAAAGCGGGCGCGGAATGCGCGAACTATCCGTTCTGCACGATAGAGCCGAACGTTGGCGTGGTCGCTGTTCCGGACGAAAGACTTAAAGTTTTGGGAAAACTCTACAACACAAAAAAAATCACACCCGCGGTAGTCGAATTCGTAGACATTGCGGGGCTTGTCAAGGGCGCGAGCAAAGGCGAAGGGCTTGGCAACAAGTTTTTGGCTAACATAAGGGAAACCGACGCGATCGTTCACGTCGTCCGCTGTTTTACGGACGAGAACGTTACGCACGTCGATGGCGGAGTCGATCCTATCCGCGATATCGAAACCATTAACTTAGAACTTATCTTCGCTGATACCGAATCGGTCAAAAAACGTTACGACAAGGCGTTTTCGATGATAAAAACGGGCGAAAAGAAATATAAGATCGAGGCGGAGTTTTTGGAAAGACTTTTAAATCACCTTAACGCGCTTAAACCCGCAAGGACTCTTCCCTGCACGGACGAAGAGAAGGAATACTTAAAAGATCTGTTTTTAATCACCGCAAAACCCGTCATCTATACAGCGAATATCGGCGAAAAGGATATGGGAAAACCCGAGAGCGAACTTCCGCTTGCAAAAAAGGTGATTGATTACGCTAAAAGCGAAAACGCGGAATATATGGTCATCTGCGCAAAGACCGAAGAAGAACTTTCAGGACTTCCGGAAGAAGAACAGGCGATGTTTCTATCCGAGTTGGGAGTTAAAGAGAGCGGCCTCGATAAACTCGTTAAAACGGCTTACAGACTTTTAGGTCTTATAAGTTTTCTCACTGCGGGCGAAAAGGAAGTGCGCGCCTGGACGATAGAAAAAGGCACGAAAGCGCCGCAAGCTGCGGGAAAGATCCACACCGACTTCGAGAAAGGCTTTATCCGTGCGGAGATCGTCGATTACGACACGCTCGTAGAACTCGGCTCTTTCAACGCCGCAAAAGAAAAAGGCAAAGTCCGTTCGGAAGGTAAAGATTACGTAATGAAAGATTCCGACGTGGTGTTATTCAGATTCAACGTTTAGAAAAACAAACAAAAAAAGCGGGGGCACAGTTTTGCGCCCCCGCTTTTTTATCTACGATATCAATAATAGCGATAATTAACCGCAGTTCCGACAGCCAAACCGACTATAACGCCGTAGATAATACCTATAACTACCGACACTATAAAGCCGACAAGCGCACCCTTTCCTACGCTTTTGGCACGGAGCGGATACTCGCTTTTCCATACCAGATAAAGAATAAGCCCTATTAAAGGAAAGAAAAAACCTAACACTCCCCAACCGGCACTCGCCGCGTAGTTGGAATTATCTACTTTTC
>CAMPBJ010000159.1 GCA_946637575.1 uncultured Clostridia bacterium
CAATTCACGGCGCGGTCGCCGTCGTGGACGCCGTTGTTCCAATTCCCGCCGCAAATGAGCGCGTGAAGCGCGCGGGATAGCAACGCCCGAACGATACGGTAATAACGGTTGCCCCAAAGTTAAGGCGGGCGGGTTACTTACCCGCGCCGCCCTGCTTTCTTTCTTTTGCTTCCCCGATAAGACCCCCGATCAATTTACCAATGATCGCGCATTGTCCGGCGCAATAAAATAAAACATTTTCATTGATTGCCGAATATTTAAGGTCGTAACAAGTCCGCAACTTGCGCATAAGTCGGCGTTTTGCCCGATCCGCCGCGTAAAGGTGCGAAATAACTTTCGTGATCTCGTATTGTTCTATTTCGTCCAATATTAGATCTATCGCGTCGCGGATCTCTTTTTGCAATGTAAACTTTTCATAATGTGGTAATTTCTTCATTTTGTCGTGAAGATAAACCGAAAAGTCGTAAGCCGCTTGATGTGCTTTCGTATGGACGTAGTCCGCGCCCGTATCTTTGACCGTTTCCGGTATTTCATATTTTGGTTTGTACTCGTCCGCCGTCTGCATTGCGCCGTTATATCCTTTCTTTTAGATTTTTAGGGAAAGGCGGTCGGCTTTCGCCGCCGCCCTCTGCTTACTGTGAGTCACACACGCACCAAACGCCAATGTTCGTGTTCGCGTTCCACGGGTAATTGTTGCAATTCACGGCGCGGTCGCCGTCGTGGACGCCGTTGTTCCAATTCCCGCCGCAAATGAGCGCGTGAAGCGCGGTGTTTGACGGAATGTATGCTTGTCCGTGTCCGCTTCCTAAAACGTCCTGCCACGCCCACGCGGACGCCGTAGGATCAAGGCAAAATTCGTCTACCCACTTCCAAACGTTGCCGACAAGATCGCGAATGTTCATAGATGAAACGGCGTAAGTTACGTTTCCGGTCTTTGTTCTTGCGGTGTTTCCGGTAGCCGACCACGCGTAAGTGTTGTTTGTGTCCTGCCCCTGCGGGCTGCCTGCTGCCGCTTGGCAAAACTCCGCGTATGTAGGAAGTCTTTTACCTACGCGGCGGGCTTTCTCGTTGGCAATGTACCAATTAAGCCCCTCTGTTCCGGTAATAGGGTTTGCGCCCTTGACGGTAGCAAGACCGCCGTTGTTGTCGTCGGAAGACAAATAAATGTCGCCCCAAAGACCATTACCAATGTAAACCATTCCGGCGGGATCGCACTTCGGACGGTGTAAAAGCGTCCATACGGAATTAGGCAAGATCCCGTTGTAAACGTTGCTTTCCCAACCGCTGCCGCGTGTTGTTCCGCTTGCGTTTACGGGTTCGCCGTTATCGTCGATCTTACGAACTACGCCGTAATGGAAACCGCCAATACGACGGCTATTTGCTGCGGTATATCCTACCGGATAAGTTGTTGACGCCGAAATAACAAATACTTCGTTCTGATCCACGGTTTCGTCGCCGTTTGTAGGATCACAAACAAAGATATTGTAGTCCGTTCCGACTACGAACGCCGATCCGCTATCAAGGTTTGCGGCGGTAAGTGTTGTTTCTACGGTCTTAAAGATCGAATTTCCTACCGCAACAAGAACGTTTCCCATAACGGTAATTTCGTCCGGCGCGTCTTCGCCCTCTGCGTAGATAAAAGCCTTTTCGTTTGCCACAATGTCGCCCATTGTCGCAAGTTTGGCGGTCGTTATCTTCGCTTTTGCGCTCTGCATTGACTCGTCAAATAAGAAAAACTTTGCCATTGCTTTATATCTCCTTTCTTTATCCCTCTAATTCTGCCAAAATCTCGTCGACTTCTTCTTCTGTGATGTTATATCTTTCGTAGATACTCGGAATGTTGACAAGATCGAAAGTTGTTGCCCCTGCCGTTACCGCCTTATTAACGACAATGTCGCTTGTAAGGAAGTTTACGTTGCCGTGTTCGTCCGGTTCGCTCTGATTGTGTGTGACGCTCTTAACGATAACGTCCACGTTGCCAACGCGTGCCGCGCTGCCCTCGTCTGCTTCTGCAAGATAGTTTACGTTTACCGTCTTGCGGTCGCTTGAAATCTCGTTGATGATCGCTTTGTCGTAGTTAAGGTTTTTAATTCTGTTGATCTCTTTGATAACGTCTTTAGCCTTAACTAAACCCTGCTTATACATTTCGAGATAATTAAAAAAATCAGCCCTGCAATTTATTTTTACTTTGTAAGCCATTTTTAAGCCCCTTTCTTTGAAATGCTTAATTGCTGCTTGCTACATACGCGCCCACATATCCGCCAACGTAAGCGTAACCCGCGTCGTTGTAGATCTTGAAGTTGACCGTTTCGGTTGTCTTCGTATGGTCAAGCGTGAATGTGTGCGGAATAACCGTATAATCGTCGTTTGCTGCTTCGACGGTATAGTCGCCGTGTTCTGTGAGAAGAAGCGGCGTTGTTTCGTCGTATGTGTAGCGTGTGACTTTTCCGGTTGTGGTGTTGGTCGCCACGATCACGAAGTCGGTTAATGTTTCCTGCGTTCCGTTTTCAAACGATAACTTTGTCGCAAGATCTTTCGCCATAACTCCGGTTGTGTTCTTGATCTCGTCGATCTGATTTTGCAACATTGCCGCGGTCGCTTCGCCGATAAGATCTTTCATTTCTTCGTAAAGATCGTCAAACCTTGTATGCTGAATTTCTGCATAACTTGTAAAGTCTGCAAGCATTGATCTATACGCCGCGCTTCCTTGGTCTTCCAAATTCTGAATAACCGCAAGATAGGTCGCGTACTGTTGTGTAATCATTGCTTGATAGCGCGCGAAGTAGGCGTTAAATTGCTCCGTGATCTGTGAAAAATCAATCTCTTTTACGGTTGAAACTACCCAACCGCAAAGATCCGCGTCCGCGCGGGTGTCTGT
>CAMPBJ010000160.1 GCA_946637575.1 uncultured Clostridia bacterium
TTTCCCCCGCCGACGTGTTGTAAACGGTACCCGTCCCGCCCGACATAAACTCGCTGTCTTTTTCGGAGAACACCGCGTCGGACACTCCGAGCATCTTTCCTCTGTCAGCGACCGCTACGGAGTGGCGGTATATCCCGTAAGTATCCGTATCGCAACCGCTTATTACGACCGCGCCCACGGTTTTCGAGAGTTTCGCAAGGTCGGAAAAATATTCGGTCTCGCCGTCAAGTTCTTTTTTATAACTCACAAGTCCCAAGCCGTTAGCCCCGAAAGCGATAACGTCAAAGCCCGCTAACTCGCCCAAATCGTTCTGCCATGCGGATAAAACCGAAACCGCTGTGATCAGACATACTTTCATATTTTCCCCCCGCTTACACAATATCATAATATTGTCTTCGGGGGATTTTTGTTAAAGCGTTCTTATAATGCTTTCGATCTCTTCGGCGGTATTGCATTTCATAAGTCTTGCCCGTACGCTCTTAACTCCGCTAAAATCCGAAAAATAACTGTTTATAAACTTTCTAAACTCCACCGCGGCACGGGATGTGCCTTTCTCTTCCTTTAAGATCGCAAGGTGTCTTAACGCAAAATGCGGTAAGTTTTCGGTTTTCGGCAAACCCAAAAGTTCTTGGATAAGGAAGGGGTTTTTGATCGCGCCGCGGGCAAGCATAACCCCGTCCGCGCCCGTCTTTTCCATCATTTCGTCCGCGTCCTTTACCGTAAATATCCCCCCGTTTGCGACGATCGGGATCTGTACCGCTTTTTTCGCCCGTTCTATCGAAGCAAAGTCGGGTTCGCCCGAATAATAGTTATCTCTGACTCTGCCGTGGATGGTAACGAGTTTTGCGCCCGCGCCTTCCGCCATCTTGCAAAAGTCGGTTGAAAAGTCGTCCCCTTCTTTTAATCCGGTTCTTATCTTCACGGTAATTATCTTACCGGATTTTACGCACTCTTTGACGATACCTTCCGCTTTTTTGATATCGGAAAGGAGCGCGCTTCCGTCGCCGTTTTTAAAAACTTTCGGCACGGGGCAACCCATATTTATATCTACGATCTTAAATTGCGACAGGTCCTCGCTCTCGCACGCTTTACGCATATAAAACGGATCAGACCCGAATATCTGCGCGGCTACCTGCTCTCCCGGGAAGGTTTTAAGTAGCTCTTTTGTCTTTTCTCCACCGAAAAAAAGTCCCTTTGAAGAGACTAATTCCGTAAAGCACAAACCGTAGCCGAAATCCTTTACCGCGTACCTAAAAGAGTAATCGGTAAATCCCGCCATCGGCGCTAAAAATATGTTGTTTTTAAGCGGTAAGTTTCCTAACCGAATAGATCTTACTTTCATTTCTTCGCTTAAACACCCCGATTAAGTTTATCAAACTTGCCGAAAAATAGCAAGCGGATTCGGCTATTACGGCGCCGTAAATATTAAGATCTGCGTCGAAGAGAAGAACGAAAGAAAGCGCGGTCTTTAGAATTATCCCTATTCCTATCCCGAGGATCGGGCGGTAAGTTTCACCGCGTGCAAAAAGTATCGCGTTTTCGGTCTGTAAAACAGATAGGAATATCACCCCGAAAGACGAGTATTTTAAGATCATGCTTGCGGTCGCGCTCTCCGTTACCGAGAGTCTCGGGAACAATATTTTTACTATAAGCGAAGATCCGAAAAAACAAGCGGAAAATCCCGCGGCGGATATTAAAAGGGTGTACAAAAAAGCCTTATTCCGCGCTTTTATCCTTTCAGCCCCGTACCGCGCCGAAGCGACGGCAGGGATAGTTGCGATCGCGACGGCGTAACACACCGAGACGGGAAGATTTACGACGGTCGTTCCCACTCCCGAAAAAAGCCCGTACAATGCGGTCGCGTTGTCCGTATATGAACTTAAAACGTTTACTATGATAAAACTGTCGATAAACTTCGATAGCGGTATCGCGATGCCGGTTATCGTTATCGGAACGGTGTTCTTTATTATTTCGCCTGATCTATAAAAGAAGCCGACATGAAAAACGAGCGGCGAAAACTCTTTCCTTTTTTTCCGCGAGTAAATCAAAAGAAATACGAGCGCGACGACTTCGGAAACGGTTATCGCCGACACCGCCCCGGCGACGCTCTTTTCCACGTCGGGTAAAAAAACTGTCGCAAGCGTTAGCCCGACGAAGAGTTTTACAGACTGTTCTATTATCTGCGATATCGCAGTGGGTTTCATGTCGGATAGTCCCTGAAAGTATCCGCGGTAACACGATATAAGCGCGACTAAAAACACGGACGGGGATAGCAGAATATACGATAAATATATGGACGAGTTACCCTGAAGCGAGGCTATTACCCTGCTTAAAACGCCGAGAAGGACGCTGAAAACTATCCCGACCAGCGACAGAAGTTTTACGCTGCTTAAAAGGTACTCGTACGAGGTAACTCCCCCGCCTTCTTTTTTAGACGAGATTATTTTAGACAGCGCGGAAGGAACACCCGCACCCGCAAAATCCAAAAGCACGGCGTACACGGGGAAAACGGTCTGATAAAGTCCTATTCCGTATCCGCCCAAGACGTTAGTAAGCGGTATTCTGTATATCGCGCCCAAAATCTTCGAAACAAGTATCCCCGTACCCAAAGTAAGCGCGGATTTAAGTATTCTTCCCCCGTTTGCCATAATAAAAAAACCTCCGCAAAAAGTATGCGAAGGTTTCGTTGTTTTATTCCGTTTTATGCGCTTCTGTTCGTCTTGTACCAGTCCGTTTCGGAGATCACCTTGTCGTTGTTCGAGCAAAGCACCTTAACTCCGTCTGTGTTCGACTTTACGACGATGTTTCCGTTTAACAGTTTATCCCCTACTTCTCTTGTAACGAAC
>CAMPBJ010000161.1 GCA_946637575.1 uncultured Clostridia bacterium
CGGGATCTAAATCGTTGATGGAAAGTACTTCCTGTAACGCCGCGGAGTCGCCTACCCTCACTATTTTGGCGGTAGCCTTTATTTTGTCTCCCTTGCGAAGATTATACTTTTTTATATTCTGCAACGAAACGTAAATATCGTCGTCCGAATTCTCATAGTTTGCCGCCCTTAAAAACCCGTAACCCGAACTGTGCTGTTCCAAAACGCCTTCCGCGATGAACGTGGAGTCGTCCTTTTTGCCCGAATCCTCGAATTTTAACGGCGGTACTTCGCTTTTATCGTACTCGTCGAGAAGATATTCCGAAAGGTCTATCTTTATCTTCGTCGGCGCACCCTTGTTACTCTGCTTAACGGGTTTAAGTTTTCCGCTCTGGATCTTAATGATAGCGTCCGCAAGTTCGTGTTTTTTCATGGACGCGGGCGCTTTAACGCCGATCTCTCTGCCTATCTCCCTCACTACGGAAAGGTGCATGTTGAGTAATTCTTCAAGTTCGAATTTTCTGAATCTTTTCATAAAAACTCCTATCTTTTACTTGCTTTTTTAATAATATCTTCCGCAGCCTTATCGCCGCTGTAAAACGCAAAAGTCAGGTTGTATCCGCCGCAGTCTCCGTCTACGTCGAGCGCTTCTCCGACGATATAAAGTCCGTCAGAATATTTACTTTCAAAAGTTTCGGGGTTTATCCCCTTACCGTCGATCCCGCCTTTCGTTACCTGCGCGTTGTTAAATCCGGTGTTTCCCGTTACTTTTAACTTAAAGTTTTTAAGCGCGTGCGCAAGGGATTTCGGCGATTTGTCGGACGAATACTTATAAACCGTCCTTCCGATTATTCTATTCGTAAGCCCTGAAAGTATTTCTTCTCTTTCGATAAAGTCAAGTCGCATCTTGTCGGATATAATCCTTTCGATCTCTTTTTCGGAAAAATCAGGTAAAAATCCAATGATAACGTAAGGATCGTTAAGCCACGCAAGGTAGCCGGACGCCTTAAAAACCGCAGAACCGGACACACCGTAGTCGGTAAAAAGAAGGTCGCCTTTTTCGGTTTTTATTCGTTTTTCGCCGTCAGATACCGTAACTATCGCGTCCGTTTTTATCCCTTTAAGCGGTCTTATCCTGTCCGTTTCGGTCTTTATCTGGACGAGAGACGGGAAAAGCGGGGTTTTCTTATGACCGAAACTTTCGGCTAAAACATAGGAAGAGCCGTCCGTTCCGAACCCCCTGCCCGACGCGCCGCCGAACGCTAAAACAGCCCTATCCGAATAGTAGACTCCGTTTTCGGTAAAAAGCGCGAACGCGCCGTTTTCCTTACGGATTTTTTCAACTCGAAATCCGGTAACAATATTGACGCCGTTCTTACTTAAATATCCGCGGAGCGCGTCCAAAACCGCGCCGGCTTGCTTTGACGCAGGGTAAACTCTTCCCTCTTCGTCGGAAACCAAGGGAACGCCAAGGGAATAAAAGCGCGATTTTAAGTCGAAGTCTTTAAGCCCTTCGGTAAACGCTGAAATTATTTCCGCGTTTCCGTGGTAAAACTCCTTTCCCATATTGACGTTCGTAAGGTTACCCTGTCCGTTTCCGGTGGCAAGGAGTTTTTTCCCCACTCTGTCGTTACGTTCTAAAACTAAAATATCGCTCCCCGAAAAACCGCGGAAGACAAGTCCCGCGGCGGCAAAAAGCCCCGAAGCCCCGCCGCCGACGACAGCGACTTTAAAATGATTATTCAAAACAGTCTCCTGATGGATAAAAAGATTTCAAAGAAAAAATCAGTCGATAATAGAGAGAAGGTCGTTTGGAGAATATGCGAATATCTTCGCGCCGACCGATTCGAGTTGGGCTTTTTTACGGTAGCCCCAAAGCACCGCGATTCCCTTCGTTCCGGAATTTATGGAAGTTAATACGTCCGTTTCACCGTCGCCTACAAAGTAAGCGTTCTCGGGAGAAACGTCAAGTTTTTTAAGAAGATTTAAGGTTGCGGTCTTATCCGGCTTACACTTTACCGTTCCGCTCTGCCCAACCACCGCGTCGAATCCGAAACTTTTAAGATAGTTTTCGTAAACCTTATCAGTCGTTTCCTGCGGTTTATTCGTGAGTATCGCAAGTTTGTATCCGCGATTTTTAAGTTCTTTCAGTACGTTTTCAATGCCTATAAAAAGTTTGGTTTTAGGACTTTCGGACGCGGTATAGAAAGAGTTGTAATACGCAAGCCTTTCATCGAGTTCTTGTTCGGTTATTTTTACGCCTATCGCGTCCGCGCAAAGTTTTCTTGCGCCCGAGCCTACGTAACCTTTTAGCGTCTCTTCGTCCACGGGCTTATACCCAAAGTGAACGAGCATCAGATTTATGTTATCCAAAATATCGGGAACGGTGTCGAGAAGCGTTCCGTCAAGATCGAATATTACCGCCTTTTTTAAAGTCATATTACATCTGCTCCACGGAATCTATCCCGAGTAGTGCGAGTGCGGAGGTCAAAACCGTCTTCGTCGCCTTCGTGATCGAAAGTCTGAAGTTGCGAGCGTTGTCATCTTCTACCGCGATCTTGGAACTGATATAGAACTTATTGAACGCCGTCGCAAGATCCAAAGCGTATCTCGTTACGAGGGACGGTTCATACTTATCGCCCGCCGAAACCACCGTTTCGCCGAACTTCGAGAGTTCGGAGATCACCGCGTACTCGTCTTCGGAAACGTCCTTAACGGAGTACGTCTCCGGCTCGCCACACTTTGTTAAAACGCTGTTACAGCGCGCTATCGTGTACTGAACGTAAGGGCAAGTCTCCCCCTCGAAAGACAAAACGCGATCGTAAGAAAAAACGATGTCTTTTATCT
>CAMPBJ010000162.1 GCA_946637575.1 uncultured Clostridia bacterium
CGGCGGCAAATGTCCGCACGGGGGCGGTTCGTTTTCGGGAAAAGACGCGACGAAAGTCGATAGATCCGCAACGTATATGGCAAGATATTGCGCTAAAAACGTAGTTGCGAGCGGACTTGCGGACGTTTGCGAGATACAGGTCTCCTACGCGATAGGCGTTGCAAAGCCTTTGTCTATCGCGGTCGAAACGTTCGGAACGGGAAAACTTCCCGACGAAAAGATCGCGGATATCGTCGCAACAGAGTTCGATTTCAGACCGACCGCTATAATCGAAAAGTTGGAACTTAAAAAACCCGTTTTTAAGAAGACCGCGGCTTACGGGCATTTCGGGAGAGACGGCTTTACCTGGGAAAGACTCGACGCGGTGGAAAGACTTAAAAAATACTTAAAATGAGCCTAAAATCGTTTATCGACAAGATTTTCGGTAAAGGCCTTTTCAATACTAAATGGAAGTGTTTGGTGTGCGAAAAGGAGATCTTCGAAGGGTATTTTTGCGACGAGTGTAAAAGTAAACTTTTAAGAATCGGCAACGCGTACTGCGACCACTGCGGAAGAAAACTGAACGTTTCGGCGGCGTTTTGTACGACGTGCAAGGGAAGACTCGTAAACGTCGATAAGGCGAGAAGCCTTTTCGAGTACAGGGGCGCGGTAAGTATACTAATAAAAAAAGCGAAGTACTCCGGCGCAAAGTATATTTACGACGCGTTTACGGAAGATCTTAAAAACCTTTACTTAAAAACTTGCTTTAACGCGGACTACATAACTTTTGTTCCTTCTACCGAAAAAGCGGAGAAGGAGCGCGGGTATAATCAGTCGAGAATACTTGCGGAAAATCTTTCTGGCGCAGTAAACGTTCCTATGTTTACGGGCGTTAAAAAGGTCAAAGACACTCCGCACCAGGCAGGGCTTAACAGGAAGGAAAGAGCGGAAAACTTAAAGACCGCTTTTAGAATCGTAAACAAGAAATCATTAGTCGGCAAAAGCGTTCTGATCGTGGACGACGTTACGACCACAGGGGCAACGAGCGAGGCGCTTGCCGGTAAATTAAAGAGAGCGGGCGCGAGCAAAGTGTACTTAATGACGCTTTGCAGCGTAACTCCCGAAGAAAAATTTTAGTTGATCAGGATAAGGAGAGACTTATGGGACTATTCAGATTTATTCTCGGCGGAGAGGCGAGAAGAAGTCTTAAAAAACTCGACGCGATGGCGGATAAAGTGCTTTCGCTTGAAAGTAAATATATCGGACTTTCTGACGACGAGTTAAGAGAGCAGACTAACGTCTTAAAAGAAAGACTTCAAAACGGCGAAACGCTCGACGATATTTTGTTCGATGCTTTTGCGGTTGTTCGCGAAGCGTCGGGCAGAGTCTTAAATATGAAGCACTACAAAGTGCAGATAATCGGCGGTATATGTTTACATCAGGGGCGCGTCGCCGAAATGAAAACGGGTGAAGGTAAAACGCTCGTCGCAACTCTGCCCGCGTACTTAAACGCGCTTACGGGTGAAGGCGTTCATATCGTTACCGTAAACGACTATCTTGCTTCGCGTGACGCGGAGTGGATGGGAAAAGTGTATAAGTTTTTGGGACTTTCAGTTGGCGTCGCGATATCGGGCATGCAGGACGATGAGAAAAAGAAGGCTTATGCCGCAGATATAACGTACGGCACGAACAACGAAATGGGCTTCGACTATTTAAGGGATAATCTTAAAACTTCCTTAGATCAGATGGTGCAACGCCCGTTAAAGTTCGCGATAGTCGACGAAGTGGACTCGATCCTTATCGACGAGGCGAGAACTCCGCTTATCATATCCGGAAAAGGTCAGGAGTCGAGCGAAAGATATACCACCGCAAACAAGTTCGTAAAAACTTTGGTTTTAGATAAGGACTTTACGATAGATATTAAGGAAAAGAGCGTTCAGATCACGGAGTCCGGCGCTAAAAAGGCGGAGTCTTTCTTCGGATTAAACAGTTTCTCGGATATCGAGAACGCGTCGCTTTCTCACCATATTCAGCAAGCCTTAAAGGCAAACTATATCTTTAAGCGCGACAACGACTACGTCGTATCCGACGGCGAAGTTATTATCGTCGACGAGTTTACGGGCCGTCTTATGATCGGCAGAAGATATTCGGACGGCTTACATCAGGCTATCGAGGCAAAAGAAGGCGTTAAGATCAGAAACGAGAACAAGACTTACGCGACCATTACTTTCCAGAACTATTTCAGGCTTTACAAAAAACTTTCGGGTATGACGGGTACCGCTAAATCCGAAGAGGAAGAGTTCCGTGCGATCTACGGGCTTGACGTTTTGGAGATACCGACGAATAAACCGGTTATAAGAAAAGACTATCACGACATTATCTATAAAACGGTCAACGGCAAAAACAGGGCGATCATTAAAGAGATCGTCGAAAAGAACAAAAAGGGGCAACCCGTCCTCGTCGGTACGGTTACGGTTGAAAAATCCGAAGAGATCAGTAAACTTTTAATACGCGAAGGCGTTCGCCACAACGTGTTGAACGCTAAAAACCACGCGAAAGAGGCGGATATCGTAGCACAAGCGGGAAGATTCGGCGCGGTAACCATCGCAACGAACATGGCAGGTCGTGGTACGGATATTCTTCTCGGCGGTAACCCCGAGTTTTTGGCAAAAAGGAAACTTCGCGAAGAAGGTGTTGACGAAGATACGATAGAACTTGCCACTTCCTTTATTTCGGATATTCCCGAAGAAGCGCAGAAAGTAAGAGAACACTACCGCGAAGTATACGCAAAGTTCAAAGAACAGACCGACGCGGAAAAGATAAAGGTTATGGA
>CAMPBJ010000163.1 GCA_946637575.1 uncultured Clostridia bacterium
TTCGGTGAAGTTATGCGCACGCGCAATTATCTCTCCGTCTTTAACGATCACCGCGCCGATCGGCACTTCGTCGTTATCCCTTGCCTTTTTCGCTTCGTTTATCGCGATTCTCATAAATTTTACGTTCATAGTCTTTTAACCCTCCTATAAGTCTCCTTGTAATGCCTTTGTTCTTTTTAACTATGTCGCGTAACGCACCTTTGCTTTTAAGCGGATGCGCCGTTTTTTCTTTTCCCGCCTCAATGGTAAACGCGGGGATCTTCAACTCTTCGATACACCAGTCCTTATATCCCCCGCAAGAACCCAAAGCCGAACCGATTTTGTAACCGGTATGCACGCTTAAAAGTTTTGCAAGGCGTAAGTCCCTTTTTTCCCTTTCACACTCCTGATAAAAACTATAATATATTTCTTCGCCTTTCGTATGGTAACTTATCGTCGCGTCAGGGCGAATACTTATCGTAAGATCCCTTATCGCTCTCGTTTCCGGCTCTGAAAACGGACGGCTGCCCACATAGTTTTCTGAACCGCTTTTTCTGACGTTTTTTATCCCCGTTCCCCAGCGCGCGGGAAAGTTTACGTTAAGATCCACGCCGTTCGCGTTCGCTTTATACAGCGGATCTATCCGCTCCGCGATATCCACGCCGTCGGGGTTTAAGCACGGAATAAACACCGCGCGCCCGAACTTCCCTTTCTTTTCAAAATCCGCTATCTCTTTAAGACAAAACGCGGTCGTTATATACTCGCGCGCGTGTATCGAACATTGAACGATCACGAGCGGTCTTTCGGTCTTTTTTATATCGAAATAATAAAGCGGACGGGATAGCGCGGAATACCCGAAAACGCCCTTACGCCCCTTAAACTGTTTATAAAACTTATATAACGCGTCTAAAACTTCCACGCATTATTCTATGCGTTACTTGTGGTACGGCGTGCCTTCGATTATCGTAAACGCACGGTAGATCTGCTCGGTTAAAAGAAGCCTAAAAAGAGTGTGGGGTATCGTTATATCCCCGAAAGATACGGGGGTGGAAACGCGCTTTACCCTGTCCGAAAGACCGTACGATCCGCCGACCACGAAGGTGATACCGCCATCCGCCGCGGAGTAATCCCTTATAAGTTCCGAAAACCCCGTGCTCGATAACTTTTTCCCCTCGATCGCAAGAGAAAACACCTTGCCTTTAAGTTTCGGAATTATCCTGTCCGCCTCGATCTCCTTTATTTTGTCTATCTCGGACGCACTCGGCTTAACGTAGTTTTCTTCCGCTATCTCGGTGATCGTAAAGTCGCAATACTTTGACAGCCTTTTTCTATACTCTTCTATGCCGTCCTTAAAATAACTTTCCTTTATTTTCCCGACGGCGACCAAGTTTATCTTTATCATACGTTAAATACGTTTCCTATCGCTAAAAGCAGGCAAAACGCCATGCCGACCGACGCAAAGGCGAAAAATCCGCCGAGCCCGTTCCAGTTTTCCGCCGTTTTGACGACAGCCGTCTGCCTTTTCTTAATAAAAAGTATCAGCGCGACCAAAACGCAAACGGAAATAAACACGCCCAAAATTATCGCAAGCGGATCGTAAAGGTTTAAGTTTACCGAAAAGTAGGTAAAGAGGATCACCGCAAGGTTATTTATAAAGTGCGCGAAGATCGAAGGGATCACGCTGCTTGATGAAACGGTTAAAAGCCCGAGCATCGCGCCGTAGATAAACTGGTAGAAAAACTGCGCGAAGTTACCGTGATAGAGCGCGAAACAAAGTGCGGAGACTATTACCGCCGCCCACGTTCTTACTCCGTATAAATAACGGATCAGAAATCCCCTGAAAAACAGTTCTTCAAAAACCGCCGGAACGAGCGCGTAACACAATATAAAAAGTATCAGTTCGGTCGCCGTTTCGGGAAGAAAAGAGATCGCGCCGGCGTTTCCGCCGAGAGACTTTGTTAAACTTGCCGTAGCGTCGTTTATAAAACCGAAACCGCAGAACACCCCGACCGCCAAAAGAACGGAAAAAATAAGGTAGACCGCGTTGAACTTTTTCACCTGCGTCGAACCGAATACTCTTTCCCCCGTATTTACCGAAAAGTAGAGTATAACTATCGCGATCGCTATCGCCGAAAAGAACGCGCTTATAAAAACGTACGCCCCGTCCGTGCTTTTTAAGCCGAAAGCGGAAAGTATAAGCCCGCCTATTACAGCGATAAAGATATAAAGTAGCGTCGTCACGGTAAACGCAAGCCCGCCGCCCTTTGTTCCGAATAAATATTCTTTCTTCATTTTCTTTTCAAAATTACTAAACGCGCGACTTTAGTCGCGCGTTACTTTTACGATACGGCAAGTACGGAAAGATCCTGACTTGCGACGGCCAACTCCGCAAGAGTCATAGTCGGCGTAAGAGAACTGATTTTTGCGGTAAACACCGCTTTGTCGGTGATAGAAAGTTCCACGCTCGTCATCACGTATCTGAACGCGTTATACTCTGTGTACCCCGAAAGTAAAACGCTCTCTTTACATATTTCGGCGGACGTTTCCCCGCCCTTAAAAAGGTAAGCCGACACGGCGTACTTTGCGTAGTAAAACTCCGCCGTCTTTATCCCGCTTGCGCCGTCGTCCTTTTTTTCGCAAAAAGATTGAAAGTCCGCTTTTTTTACGAGTTCTTCCGATAGAGAAAAGACTTTTTCCGCGTTCTTTTCGTAATCGATCAGGTCAATAACGGTGGCAAGGTCTTCCGCGCTACCCGTCTTATCGTACTGCTTTTCGTAAAAAAAGACCGCCGCCTTTTCGTTCCCTAACGACTTCGAG
>CAMPBJ010000164.1 GCA_946637575.1 uncultured Clostridia bacterium
CCTTTGGGTATGGGTTTTCGACCGATAGTCCGTCGTAATACAGGAGATTTTTTTCTACGTACCCGTCGATTATAGCGCCCGAAACTTCTATTTCGGCGTGAACCACGCCCGCGTTCTCGGAGAGAGTTCTTACGTAGTATGTGTACGGAAGATAAAAAAGAAAGTCATTTAGTTCTTCGTCGGAATAGAAGGGCGTTTCGTCCGTTATCACGCGAAGAAACTCTTCCTCCGCGTTCGCTTTTGCGGGAAAAGGGTATAGATAAAGCGTGTTCGCGACGAGAATAAGCGTCGCGGTTATAAATAGAATAAACCGTTTCATTTTTAAGGTAAAACACATTATAACCGCAGTTTTATGAGCGGAATAAAGAAAAATTAGCGATTAAGTAAACAAATTGTCAAAACCGTGCGACGACATACCGTCTCGTAATTGACAAAAGCCGAAATATATTGTAGAATAAAAAATATCTTTTTATTTTCGGGTGAACATATGATCTACAAACTAATCGTATTCGGCTTGTATCTTGCGTTCGTTCTCGGCGTGGGGATATACTTTTTCGTTAAAAGTAAGGACAAAAACGAAAAGGATTTCTTTTTAGGCGGAAGGAATATGAACGGGCTTATCGCCGCGTTCTCCGCAGGCGCGTCGGATATGTCGGCGTGGGTACTTATGGGGCTTCCGGGCGCTATCGCGCTTTACGGGCTTTCGAGCGCGTGGATCTCGATAGGACTTTTGATCGGCACTATCCTTGCCTGGATATTCGTTGCGCCGAGACTCAGAAGATTCGCTATCCGCGCGAACGACTCCATAACTATTCCGCAGTTTTTAACCAACAGATTCATGGCGAAAAGTCCTACGCTCCGCATCGCCAGCGCGATCGTTTTTCTCGTAGGGTACTGCCTTTATTCCGCGTCGTCCATCGTCGCGTGCGGGGACGTGTTTATCGCGATCCTGCCTCATGCTTCGGATTACAAGGTTTTGGTCGAGATCGTAGCCGCGGTGGTTATAGTTGCGTATACTCTTCTCGGCGGCTTTTCCGCAGTGTGCTGGACGGACTTTTTCCAAGGACTTCTCATGCTCGGCGCACTTATGATAATTCCTATCATAACTTCTATCGCGATAGGAGTAAACGGATCCATAGACACCGTCGTTACGGGGGAGAATTACTATAACCTTCTTTCGAGCGGAAAGTTCGACTGGGAATCCGTCGCGCAGATACTTACGGGTTTAGGTTGGGGACTCGGCTACTTCGGTATGCCGCATATTCTCGTTCGCTATATGTCCATAAAGTCCGAAAAGGAAATGAAAAAATCGCAGAGGATCGGTATCGTCTGGTTTATCATAATTCTTTCTTTTGCGACTTACGTCGGACTCGTCGCGCACGAGTACCTTGGCGTAATGATCAATTCGAACAACAAGAACAGCGCGTTTATTATGCTCGTCGACAACCTTTTGGGATACGGCGCTCTCGCTCTTCTTGCAGGCGTGTTCCTTTCGGCGATAATAGCCGCGTCAATGTCCACGGCGGACTCGCAACTTCTCGCGGCGTCTTCGGCGTTCTCTTCGGATATCTATAAAACTACGGTAAGAAAGAACGCTTCGGATAAGGAGATGCTTTGGGTGGGGCGAATCGCCGTCGCGGTGATACTCGTTATCGCGCTTTTAATCGCGCTCTTCGGACCGAACGATATAATGCAACTCGTTTCTGCGGCGTGGTCGATATTCGGCGCTGCGTTCGGACCGGCGGTTCTGCTCGCGCTGTTCTGGAGAAGATTTAACTATAAGGGCGCGGTCTCCGCGATCGTTACGGGCTTTGTCGTATCGATTTTGTGGCTCGTTCTCTTTAACTTCGAGTACTACGGGTTTACAAGCGTCGTGTTCAACACGCAGCTTTACGAGATCGTTCCAGGATTTATCGTCGGAATGCTCGTCGGCGTTCTCGTTTCGGTTTTAACAAAAGCGCCGAGCGAAGAAGTTACCGCGCTTTACGATTCGGTCGGAAAAACCGTCGAAGACTAAGGGTAAAAGTAAAATAAAGACGCATACTTATTAAAGGTATGCGTTTTTTGTTGCCAAAAAAAGTTTTTGCCGTGTACGTTGCGGCGTTTATATTCTTTTTGGTGTGCTTTACGGGGTACGCGGTAAGACGGATCGTTTATCCCTTAAAGTATAAGGAAGAGATCGTGGAGACGGCGGATAGGTATTCGCTGTCGCGCGCGCTCGTGTTTTCGATGGTAAAAGTGGAGAGCGGGTTTAAAAAGGACGCGGAGAGCGGCAAAGGGGCGGTCGGGCTTATGCAGATAACGGTAAATACCGCAGAGTATATAAGGGAGAAAAGGGGAAAAGAAGGGTACGACTTAAAGAGCGTTAAAGATAACCTTGACTTCGGGTGCTATTATTTTCGGTATTTGCTTAATAAGTTCGGGGAGACGGACACGGCGATCATCGCGTATAACGCGGGCGAAGGAAGGACGGCGGCGTGGCTAAAAGACGAACGGTATTCGAGCGATAGGCGGACGCTTTTTAAAGTTCCTTATGCGGAGACGGAAAGTTACTTAAAAAAAATCAAAGAAAGTTTAAGGAATTATACAAAATTATACGGAAAACTTCTTGACAAATGAAAATTTTTTAGTTAATATATAAAGGCTGACGTGAGGGTGGCGGAACTGGCAGACGCGTACGTTTGAGGGGCGTATGGTTACACCGTGTGGGTTCAAGTCCCATCCTTCACACCAAA
>CAMPBJ010000165.1 GCA_946637575.1 uncultured Clostridia bacterium
AACAATTATCTTAATGTGCGACTTCTTGCCCTTGTGCAGAATAAACTCGCCTTTTCCTTTTAAGTCTTCGGGGATCTTCGCGAAGGGATCGGCAATTTTTACGTCGCCCAAAGAGACCGCTCCGCCTTCGATCAGTCTTTTTGCCTCGCCCTTCGATTTTGCAAGCCCCGCTAAAACCAAAAGATCCGAAACAAACTCCGTTTCTTTTTTAACGGTAACCGACGGCATGTCGCTTTCATCGCCGAAACCGAACGCAGCCTTTGCCTGTTTTTCAGCCGCCTTTGCTTTTTCTTCGCCGTGGACGAGTTTAGTAACTTCAAACGCAAGGCGTTCTTTTGCGGCGTTCATCCTTTCGTCGTTAAACTTCGTAAGTTCTTCGATCTCTTCTAAATCCATAAAGGTCAGAAGTTTCATGCACTCGGCGACTTTTACGTCTTCTACGTTCCTAAAATACTGGTAAAAGTCGTAAACCGAGCACTTGTTTTCGTCAAGCCAGAGCGCGCCTTTTTGGGTTTTTCCCATCTTCTTGCCTTCGCTGTTTAAAAGCAAAGTGCAAGTAAGGCAGAACGCGTCCTTTCTTTCCTTTCTTCTGATCAGATCGACGCCTGCAAGCATATTCGACCATTGATCGTCCCCGCCGACTTCAAGTTTACAGCCGTACTTCCTGTTAAGAACAAGGAAGTCGTAAGCTTGCATAAGCATATAGTTAAATTCAAAGAAAGTAAGTCCCTTTTCCATCCTTTGCTTAAAGCATTTTGCCGTAAGCATCTCGTTTACCGAGAAATGGACGCCTATCTCACGCAAAAAATTGACGTAATTTAAGTCGAGCAACCAGTCCGCGTTGTTGGCGATTATCGCGGCGTTTTCGCCCTCGAAACTGATGAAACGTTTCATCTGTTTTTTGAAACACTCTATATTGTGGTCGATAGTTTCTCTCGTCATCATCTGACGCATATCGCTTCTTCCGGAAGGATCGCCTATCATCCCCGTACCACCGCCGAAGAGGGCAATGGGTTTATGCCCGAACTTTTGCATCCAAGCCATCGCCATGATCGGAATATAATGCCCGATATGTAAACTGTCCGCAGTAGGATCGAAACCGATATAAAACGGAACGCTCTCGCTCCCCAACATATCGTAAAGTTCCTTGTCGTAAATCGTTTGTTTTATAAACCCTCTTTCTTTAAGTACGTCATACACGTTTTTCTTCATAATAAGTCTCCAAATCAATACTCTTTAATTTCAAAAGATTTTGCAATAAGTTTCTTGCCTTCCGACAGGTCTTTTATCTCACCCGAGGCAAGTATCTGCGCAAGTAAGTTGCCGATCGCCGTCGCCTCGACAGGTCCGCACTCGACCTTCCTTCCCGTGTACTTTGCGGTCAGTTCGCTCATTAAAACGTTTTGCGAACCGCCACCAACAACGCTTATCACGGGGAAAGTTTCGCCCACGATATTTTCTATCTCGTCCAAAGTTTTTTTATAGCAGATCGCTAGGCTCGTGTAAATGCAAAGAGCGATCTCGCCCGCGGTTTCCGGCACTTTCTGTCCGGTCTTTTTGCAATAGTTTTTAACCGCGTCTATCATACTGTCCGGCGAAAAGAACGAAAGGTCGTTCGCATCAACTACGGACGGTTCTCCTTTCACTTTTCTCGCCTCGTCGACAAAGTCGGTAAAAGAATACTTGTCGTTAAACTCTTTTTTCACGCACTGCATCATCCACATACCCATTATGTTTTTAAGGTATCGGATCGAACGTTCGTACCCCCCTTCGTTGGTAAACCCGAGCTTTGAAGACTCTTCGGAGGTGTTTTCCTTTTGAGTTTCAATACCCATAAGCGACCAAGTTCCGCTGGATATGTAAAGCGGTTTATCCGTCGACGGCACAGCCATTACTGCGCTTGCCGTATCGTGAGACGCCGGCAGAACGACTTTAACGTCAAAGCCGACTTCTTTTGCGATCTCGGGTTTTAAGTTCCCTAAAACCGTGCCGGGCATTTTAAGTTCGCCGAATATCTCTTTTTTTATTCCGAGTTTATCCAAGATCTCCCCGTCCCACTCGCGCGTTTTCGCGTTTATTAAGCCGGTGGTGGAGGCAATAGTATATTCGTTCGCTTTAACTCCGGTTAAAAGAAAGTTAAGGTAGTCGGGCGTCATAAGATAAGTTTTCGCTTTTTCGAGTTTTCCGCTCTTTTTATCCGAGTAAAGTTGAAAAATGGTGTTGAAAACCTGTTTCTGTATCCCCGTTCTCTTATACAGTTCGTTCTCGGGAATAACCGAAAAAACTTCGTCGATGACGGAAAGCGTTCTTTCGTCCCTATAAGAAAAGATCTCGTCTAAAAGAAGGTCGTTATCATCCAAAAGCGCGTAATCCACGCCCCACGTGTCGATACCTAAACTTTCGGGGATCTTGCCCGCATCTTTACATTTTTTTAGCCCCTCTAAGATACTGTTAAACAACGCGTCTATATCCCAAACGAGTTTTCCGTCCTTTTTTATCGCGCCGTTTTTGAACCTGAAGATCTCTTCTAAAACGATTTTCCCGTTCTTTATCGTACCCAAAATGTGTCTGCCGCTCGAAGCGCCTATATCTATGGCAAGATAATACTTATTAGCCATAAAGCACCACCAAATATAGTATGATAATGAAATTATAATACGATATAATG
>CAMPBJ010000166.1 GCA_946637575.1 uncultured Clostridia bacterium
AAAAAACGTAGTCCGCGGCAAGAAGTACCGCAAGAAAAACTATGACCACGTAGTCCAAAAATATTTTACTTTTCTTATCCATACTACTTTATTTTCGGGAAGAATCCTATCGTTTCGTTGACGGTTTCGACGAAAGTAAACGTCTCGTCGTATTTTCTGACGATGTTTCTGCACTGTTCGAGTTGCCCTTTGTTTACGACGCACACCAAGACCTTTTTCTTCGCTCCGGTGTAAGCGCCGACTCCTTCCCAAGACGTTGCGGAGTGGTGCAAAACTTCCACGATCTCGCGCGAGATCTCTTCGGCGTGGGCGGTTACGACGAAGAACTTGTACGCGGTGTTGCCGCCCTTTATGATAAGATCGCCTATAAAACTCGACATAAACGCGTATAACGCGGAGAGAACTACGGGCTTATACCCTTCCGCGCCGCCCTTTCCGAAAACGAAGAAAGACGCGCACGCAACGGCAAAGTTTATTATAAAGGTTATCCAGAAGAAATTGAACATCGGGTTTTTCTTGTTGACGAACCTTGAAATGTGATCCACTCCGCCTGTGGACGAGTTTATCTTAAACGTGAACCCGTATACCAGACCGCTTAATATCCCGCCGATGATACACGGAAGTATCGTGTCCGAATCAGGCGACCTGTAAATAAACTCTTCTAAAGCGCTCCACTCCGAAAAGAGAAGGTAGGATATCGAGTACACGATCGTAAAAATAAGCGACTTTATCGCGAATTCCCTGTTTACCGTAAAGAAGGTGAACACGCAGAACGGCACGTTGATCAAAAGGGATAAATATCCCAAACTTACCCCGGTCTTGTACTGGATCATTGTACAGATACCGCTTATTCCCGTCGGCGCGTAGTCGTTCGGGATAACGAAAAGAACGTAACTTATCGAGAATAAAAGCGCTAAAAGAACGTTATATACTTCGTCTAAAACTATCTTGCCTATTTTTTTCTTTTCCACTCTCATACTCTTTACAAAAATTTAACCGGAAGCGGGTTCTCCGCATGCGCGGTTTCGATCACCCTTATTACTTCCGCCGCCTGCTCCGTCGTAATAAAGAGCGGACGGTTTTCGGTTATCGCATAGTACACGTCTTCGTAAATCTTCGCCGTTCCGTACCTGAACGCGTCGTTTTCATACTTTCCTTCCTCTTCGTGGAAGGTAAGTTTTTCCGAACAGTAGATCGGCATGTGGTTTTCGTCGCGAAGCGTTTCTTCCACAAGTTTCTTTTCGGGGTTTTCGCCGTCCGCGATATACTTTAATTTATACGCGTACGGCGTGCTTTGGAGCGTTCCCTTCGATCCCATAACTTTAAGGTTGTAGCCCGAGAACGCGTCTATCGCGCTGATTTCGATATCGATGACGGGTTTCCCCGGAGCGGTAAGGATAATTTTTACGTAGTCCTCCGCGTCGCCGGACGTAAGGTCCGTAGATAGCCGCGAGAACGCAACGCGCGCGTTCTTATCGAAGTCCAAAAAACCCAAAGCCATGGCGATGGGGTGCGGCCCCGTGTTATACGCGCTGCCACCCGTCTTTTTTTGTAAGGTCTGCCAGTCCCAACGGCGGGCAAAGCCGTTGTACCGCAAATTTATCTGCTCGACCTTGCCTAAAAATCCGTCCTTCATCTTCTTGTATGCGTCCGTAAAAAAGTCCGCGTGCTGCGTGTTGTGGAACACCGCGAGCAGAACGCCGTTCTTCTTTGCGGTCTCTATTAGATCCATACACTCGTAGTACGTTTTAGCGAACGGCTTTTCGGTAAGCACGTTGAACCCGTGAGACAAAAGGTCTTTTGCGACCGCGTAATGCTCGTTAGAGTAAGTCGCGTTGGTAACGAGATCTATATCCGTTTTACCGAAAAGTTCGCGGTAATCCGCGAAAGTTTCGCACCCGGGGTATAATTCCTTCGCCTTTTCGCGCATAATCTCGTCGCGATCGACGACGTAGCGGACGTTATAGTAAACGTTTTTATCCGACCTACAATATCCGCCGTGGATATCCTTTCCGCTTCTGCCCTGACCTATGATAGCAAGATTGAGTTTTTTCATTATATCTCCTTTTTCCCGTTAACGAACACGGAGTTTATTTCGACGCCGTCGTTAAAAGCAATAACGTCCGCGTCGTATCCGCGCTCTAATTTTCCTTTCTTTATCCCTAAAATATTTGCCGGCACTTCGGTAAGCATCTTTACCGCAGTCGGAACGTCGTATCCGCACTCGTTTTTTAGCACCCTTATAAGCACGTCCGCCGTGGCGACGCTACCTGCAAAAGCCGAGCGGTCGCGAAGTTTACAGACCCCGTCTTCCACGATAAAGGGCGTTCCGCTCATCACGCCTTCTTTGATATCCGTTCCGGCGATCTCCAAACTGTCGGTAATAAGCGCGACGGAGTCCGTGCCTTTGATTTTTATTATCATGCGGATAAGTTCGGGGGGCAAATGCTTGCCGTCCGCGATTATCTCCACTTTCAGTTCGTCTCTTAAAAACGCGGACTCGATAACTCCGAGCGAGCGAAAGCCCTTGTTCCGCGTAACAGTCGAAGTGCAAGAATACAGGTGAGTTATAAGCGACATACCGTTATCTATCGCAGTCTTAACGTCCTCGTAAGTCGCGTCGGTATGCCCCGCGGATGCAAGTATGCCGTTGTCTTTTAAATACT
>CAMPBJ010000167.1 GCA_946637575.1 uncultured Clostridia bacterium
CTGTATAAAACGAGTGCCGCCGCAAGCGTTTCGCGAAGGGGCGCAGTCCCAACTAAATCTCGGTAACCCCTTTTATGCAGCCCGACTCCGCTCGTATCAATAAGTATCTCGCAAACGTCCTCTTCGATCTTAAATAAAACGCGGTATCTCGCGCCGTTTTCGGGGAGCGTTACTAAATTAAACACCTTTTTCATGCGCTCGCATATCGCTTTTTTAACTATTTTCTGACTTGCGGATATCGCGAAGATCGTACTCTTTCTGCTCTTTCCGTCCACTATTATTTCACCGTTTCCGTCAACGTAATTTTCCCACGGGATACCGTAAACCCCGTCATAAAGTTCGTCGAACGTAACCGCGGAAAAGACGGCAAGTTTAATATACACCCTGTCCGCCGTGCGAAGCATGATGTTGAGTTTCGGAACGTCGCTAATACTCCCCTTAAAAGATATCTCGCCCGAGATCGCGGGCGCGTCTTCAAATCCCAAACGTGAAAGTTCGCTCTTTAGCGCGCGCTCTAAACCCGACGCGCAGGTTACGGCAAGTTCTAATTTCTCCGGAAAATCGAAGTGTTTCATACTCTTTTATTTTAGAACAAATTCCCGTATAAATCAAGTGTTTTTTGCCATGCTTTAAGCCGTCGTTTTGTTTAACTTTTAAGCGGCGCTTATAATGATATAATTTTATTTTATATGAAACTTTATAACATTAAATTGACAAAACACACACTTGATAGTACAATATATGCTATGAGCGAATCGCCTTTCCCCCGCGATCTTGCGGAAAAAATAAAAAACTCGAAACCGTTTAAGCCTAAAGACGTGATAGTTTACGTTTTAGTCGCGGTTTTGGTTGCGTTGACCTTTTTAACCCTTCTTATTTTTCCGAAAAACGACGGCGCGGGGTTTTACGCTTTTATCCGCGGAGAAAAGGCTTTGACTTTTTACTACGGCGGAGAGTGTACGATAGAAGAAAAGTTTAAGTCGCAAATTGTTTTCGACTCGGATAAAAACACGGTTACCGTTTACTTTAACGAGAGTAAAACGGATTACAACGTGATTTCGGTAGATAACGAAAACAAAAAGGTGCGCGTTATTAAGTCGACTTGCGAATCGCACGACTGCGAACTTATGGAAAACGATATTTACTGCGCTCCGCACTACCTTAAAGTTACGCAAATAAAGTCGACCGACGAGGTTACGGTGGGATGATGAAGGTCGGAAAGAAAATTGCGCTTTGCGGTCTTTTTACCGCCCTTGCCCTTATATCGTTTCTGCTTGAAAACCTCGTCCCCCCGCTCTTCGTTCCGGGGGCGAAAATGGGGATCTCTAACGCGTTTATTCTGCTCGCGCTCGTATTTCTCGGCGCGCCGTACGGATTTGCCGCGCTTATCCTTAAATGCGTTTTGGGGAGTGTTTTTTCCGGAAACATTTCCGCAATCTTATACGCTCTGCCGTCGGGACTTATCTCGCTTACAGCGGAATATCTTCTCCTGCGGTTTACAAAAAACGTAAGCGTCGTTGCGATCTCGGTCGCGGGCGCGGTGATAAACTCGTGCGTGCAGAACGCGATCTTTTGTTTGGTTACGGAAAGCCTATTCGCTTTTACCTACCTTCCGTACCTCGCTTCTATAGGTACAGTCGGCGGTGTCGCGGTAGGGCTTATCGTATTTTTTATCATAAAGGCTATGCCGAAAGGCTATAAAGGAGGCTGACTTGAGCATCATTAAAGGCAAAAACTACAGATACGGCGTACACGTGCCCGACGGGAAGGCTCTTTCAAAAGACTGCCCCATCGAGACGATGCCTGCGCCCGAAACTGTATATATCTCCGTTTCGCAACATATCGGCGCGCCGGCTGTTCCCGTCGTTTCGATAGGCGATAAAGTCAAACGCGGTACGCTTATTGCGAAAGAAAACGGCGCGGTCTCCGCGAACGTCTATTCTTCCGTTTCGGGCGAAGTTACCGATATTCGCGATATCGTCAACGGATTAGGGCAAAAACAGACGCATATCGTAATTAAAAACGACGGGCTTGACGAATCGGTATCTTTGGGCGAAATAAAGGACTTCGAACCGCAGACTCTTATCGAAAGAATCCGTCTTGCGGGCATCGTAGGGCTTGGCGGCGCGGGTTTCCCGACAGCCGTTAAACTTTCGCCCAAAAATCCGCTCGAATATCTCGTTATAAACGGCGCGGAGTGCGAACCGTACCTTACCTGCGACTATCGGCTTATGCTCGAGCGCACGGAAGATATCTATAAAGGAATTAAGTACGTCGCAAAAGCGCTGAACATCGGTAAAATAATTATCGGCATCGAGGCGAATAAGCCCGACGCCGTCAAAGTTTTCTCCGCTTATCCGGATCTCGACGTAGTGGTGCTTAAAAAACAATACCCCGTCGGGAGTGAAAAACATTTGATCTACTGCACTACGGGAAGGAAAGTTCCCGTGGGCAAAATGCCGTTTGACGTGGGCGTTTGCGTGCAGAATATCAAGACCGTTATCGCGTGTTACGAGGCGATAGAAAAAGGGCTCCCCCTTACCCACACCACGATGACGGTGAGCGGAAACGGGATCGTTACGCCGAAGAACCTAAAAGTTGCGCTCGGCACTCCGTTTTCGGATATCGCGGACTACTGCGGCGGAATTAAGGAA
>CAMPBJ010000168.1 GCA_946637575.1 uncultured Clostridia bacterium
CGCGCCTGCTGCCGCTTTTTCTTTGTCGGATCTTGAAAAGCAAATTGTTATTCGCTTCCGCTCCCTGCCGGACGGCGAAAAGAATATGCTTTTGCGATCGCTCGGTCTTGAAGAAAAAGGGGAAACAAAAAGCGGATCAAGCGCACGCGACGCGGGATAAGATATTTTGTTGTTGATAAGGTGATCTATATAAACCACATATAAGAAAGGCGGTGCGATATGAAAGTCGGTATGCGTAAACCAAACATTAAGAAGTCTATAAAAGCAAGGACGACGGGCAAAGTAACCCGCGCGGTCAAAAAGTCGGTCAATCCGATTTACGGCAAAAAGGGCGCGGGCTTCGTAAAAGATCCCGCTAAATCTGTCAAAAATTCCATATATCATAAAACGACGTTCGGCGTTGGCGACGTTGTGTGCGGCGTGTCCGGTTCTTCGTCTGCTGCCGGATCGTCCGGCGGATCTTCTTTTGATCCGGTTGCGCCTGCTGCCGATCGCCCAAAGAAGAAAGGCGGTCTTTTAATAGGCTTCGGGGTCTTTGCGTTGTTTGTTGGTGGCGGCGCGGTTCTTGGCGGGAATGTCGGCGGGCTTGTCGGCGTTCTTATTGGCGCGGTGTGCCTATATTTCGGAATTAAAAAACGCAACAAATAGAAAGGAATAAACCACTATGAACGAAAAAGGCGGGAAAGATAGCCGGATCACGGCTTTATATGTCCGTGTTTCTACGGGCTACCAAATAGACAAAGACTCTTTACCATTCCAAAAGAAAGAACTTAAAAATTATTGCGTCCACGTCCTGCATTTATCGCCGGACGAACTCGAAGTCTACGAAGACGCGGGGAAGTCCGGTAAAAATACGGATCGCCCCGCGTTTCAACGTATGATGAAAAAGGTTAAGGCGGGCAAGGTCGCGCGGGTTGTCGTCTACAAAATCGACCGTATTTCCCGAAACCTTGTTGATTTCTCCCAAATGTACGACGACTTTAAAGACAACCGGACGACGTTTATATCTCTAAACGAACAATTCGACACGTCTTCCGCTATCGGCGAAGCCGTCCTTAAAATCATACTTGTTTTTGCGGAACTTGAAAGGAAACTTACTTCGGAACGTGTAACGGGCGTTATGATCGGGCGCGCGAAAGAATGTAAATGGAACGGGGCGCGCGTTCCTTACGGTTGGGCGTGGGACGAAGCAAACGAAAAGCCGATCCACGACGAAGCGGAAGCCGCCGTCGTTCGTCTTATGTATAATATGTATCTTGAAACGAAGACAACCGCCGCGATCCGTGATTATCTAAACGCAAATGATATTCCAACGAAGCGGGGCGGACTTTGGACGACTAAAACCGTCGGCGATATTCTGCATAACCCTATAAACCGCGGCGATTATCGGTACAACTACCGCCATAGCGCACGCGGGAAGAAGAAGCCGGAAGAAGAAGTCGTTTACGTCAAAGACGTCTTTCCGCCTATTGTGGACGGCGAAACGTTCGACAAGGTACAAGAACAAATAGCCGCAAATTATAAGGCAATGAACAAGAACGGGACGACGCATAAAAGGAAGTTCGCCCACGTCTTCGCGGGTCTTTTGGTCTGTTGCGATTGCGGGGCGTTCTTTCAATCCCGCGGGGCGGATAAAATGCGAAAGAACGGTTTTCAACCTACATATTACCGTTGTTATACTTTGACGCAAAAGCGGGCGTGTTCTGCTGCAAATACAAGCGATATTATTGTCGGGGCGTTCTTCTTCAATTTCGTTTCTAACCTTGTAGGCGTAACAAAGAAAAGAAAAGCGATCATAGACGCCGGATCGGAAGATCTCGAAAGGCGGCTTTTATCCGGCGAAGCGTTCAAAGACGTTTTGCAAATGGATAGCGGATCGCTTCGTCAAATCTTCGACGCCCTGCGCGGGGTGTCTGCGTCCGCTTCTTATATCCCCGCCCCGCTGCCGGACAATAAGAAGACCGGATCTATTGAAGCAAAGCGCAAGGAAGCCGCGAAGATCTCCCGCGCAATGGAACGGTTAAAGAAAGCGTATCTTTTCGACGACGACGCAATGAACGAACGTGAATACTTATCCACACGGGCGGAACTTGAAGAAGAACTTACGCGCATAAATAACGAAATAGCCGACGCGCAAGACGCGGCGTTTGTGAATGTGTCGGAACTTTCTTTCGTGCAATCTGCAAGCGAATTTCTTTTGTCGTATAAGATCCAATCGGGCGAAGAAATATACTACCCCGATTTTGCCGGAACGGTCGGGAATGAAACTTTGAAGAAATTTACAAATATGATTGTTGAAAAGATAGAAATAAAAGGCGGGCGGGTGTCCGCGATCCTCTTTAAGAATGGTCTTGAAGCGCGCTTTATTTATAAGGTGTAATAAATAGGGCGAAAAGTGTAGAAAAAGGGAACGAAAAGCATAATAAAAACGGGCGGTTATTCTCCGCCCGCTTCTTTTTGTTCAAGATCTGTGTTTATAAGGTCGTTTATATATTCGTTTACGCTCTTTTTAAGTCCTGCTGCCCTTTCCTTTACGATCGCTTTTTTGCCCTTTGGCATAGTTAAATTAACGCGGTCGTAATTGTTCCGGTTGTATTCGTTCATATAGGCGACTTGGTTAAAGGTCTTTTCCTGCTGCCCTGC
>CAMPBJ010000169.1 GCA_946637575.1 uncultured Clostridia bacterium
TAGAGAAGAATACGACTACGGCTTCGAAGTCGACCCGCCTGTCTACACGTTCTATACAGAAGAAAAGAAGCCTACTCTCGACGTCAAAAAAGAGAACTCCGAGACGAGCGCGAAAGACGAAAGAGAGTACTACGTCGTCGATAACAGCGACGATGAACAGTACGTCGCGATAGACGCGAAGATCGTAGAAGCTTTCCGAAAGATCGAAGCGCGCGCGATGATACGCGGCGCTATCTATGCGGCGGTCGGCTTTCTTGTCGGGTCGATTTTAAGCAAGATTATTTTTTAAGGAGTACAAGATATGCGAGCACACTTCGAAGTAAAGGACTATTACATCACGCTAAAAGAGCTAATCAGCTACTACGAGCGTATCGCGGAGAAAGAAGATAGCGCGGAATGTAAAAAAGCTTTCTTACTCTTTGCCGAAGCCGTGCGTAAATACCACGAGAAGTACCGAAAGCACTTTAAGGACGACGACCAAGTCGCGTATTATACGAGCGCGTATCTAACCGCTTATTCGGGCGCGGTCTGCGAGTACAAATTCCCAGGCACGAAGAAAGAAGCGGAAGCACAGCGCGCGCTAGCGTTAATATCGTCGGGCGCGTACCTTAAACTATTAGAGCTCTTCTCTTACTACGTCGAAAGAAAGCTTACCGGAAAAGAAGAGTACGCGCTTTCTATCGCGCTTACCGCTCTGCAGTATGAGCTCTGGGAGAAGGAACACCCAGAAGAGACCGACGAAGAAGAAGACGAAAAACTCGTAGAGGTCGAAGAAGGAGACGCGGAGTAGTGCGAGACATTATCTTCGACTTTCCGATCGTACCTCCGAGCGTTAATACGCTCTGGCGTATCGAGCGCGGAAAAGCGCGACTCTCGAAAGAAGCTCGCGACTTCTACGCGCTCGTTAAGCTTTTCGTAAGAGGGAAGCGAGCTCCGCGAGCGTGGCGATACTACGCGGTCGATATCTTGATCGAACCGTCGCGCCGATCGGGCGACGTCGACAATAAGATAAAAGCGGTACTCGACTCTCTCACGAAGGCGGGATTCTGGAAAGACGACTCGCTCGTCGCGGCCGTCTCTTGTCAATTCGGCAAAATAAACCGACGCGGGCGTACTATCGTCCGCGTCTCGGAGAGAAAAAGTAAGTTTTTATAGCGTGAGCTGGCGAAAAGTCAAAAAACGCGCTCTAAATAGTTACTATATAACGAGATAGTTTAAAAAGGGCTAATTTTGCTCTGGTAATCACCCCTACGGCTTCAAAATAGGGCAAAAAATGACACTTTTACAAGACGACTTTTTCGACTCGGGGGGCTCTTAGTGAAAGAATCCGACCGACTGACCGAAAACGAGCTCGAAAGCTTCGCGAAAAGCTGCGCTTCTTCTTATTGCCGTCGTTTTAATTGCTGGACTCAATTAGACGACGCGTCCCAAGAGAGCGCGCTTTTTTTGTGGCTACACCGCGACAAGTGGAGCACGAAGACGAAAGCGCAGTTACGAAAGCGGACTATCGGACAGCTTATACGAAACTACCAAAACGAAAAGAAACTCCGTACGAAGTCTCCGCTAGTCTTCGTGAGTCGAGAAGACTTCGACGTAAAGAGCGAAGCGACGTCGGAAGCGGACCAAGAGAAAGACCGAGCGGAAAAGCTCGCGATTATCGAACGCGCGCTCCGACAGCCCGACGCGGAGATCGTCGCGTATAAGACAGCGATACGCGAAGTACTCGCGGGCACGGAGAAAAAAGAAACTATCGCCGCTCGACACGGTATCACGCCCGGTCGACTGTCTCAGGTGTTTAACCACTTTACGATAGTCTGTAAGCGTCTCGCGTACTGCGAGAGTAGCGAGCTCGTCGACACGTCGAAAGAAGACCCGACGTCGGAAGAGCTCGCGTCTATGCCGCTCTTCTTTCAGTAGTCAAGTAAAACTTGACAACTCAAAACTATTATACGATATGACTTTCCGCTCGCAGACGCTCTATATAACGCTCTACTAGTCAAGTAACCGTCTAACCTTCTCTCCGCGCTACTTCTTCCGCTTTCTTATAGTCGCGCTCCGCGTAAATCTGGGTAACGTCCGCGCGCGCGTGCCCTAAGCACGCTTGCGCCGCTTCGAGCCCGTACTTCTCGCGTATCTCGGTCGCGTATAAGTGGCGTAACTGATTAGGAGACCACGCCGGAACGCCCGCGCGCGCTGCCGCTCTTTGAATCGCGCGCCGATACGAGTTATTATTATAGCAGGGCGCGACGCGTCGCGAGCTTCGGCGCGAGTCTCTTTCGCGAGTCTGTTTAGTTATCGGAGACTTCCGCTTCTCGCGCTCTTTCGCGCGACGTTCTAAGAGAGCTTCGGCGGGCGTAAATAGATAATCGTCTTCACTCGCTCCGACCGCGTACCGTAACACGATCGACCGCGCTTTCGGTCCGAGCGGAATACGCTTCTTTAGTCCGGCTTCGCGCTTATAGTCTGTCTTATCCGAGCGAAGCACGTATACGAGTACGTCTCCGCTTTCGACAAGATCGCCCGCCCGCATAGCGCAGACTTCGCCCGGTCGCATACCGGTTAATCTCTGGACGCGGACCATATCCGCGACTACGGAAGAAAGCTCGCGTAACGTCGCTTCGA
>CAMPBJ010000170.1 GCA_946637575.1 uncultured Clostridia bacterium
GGTCTTTTCGACAGGGCTATGGGCGCGGCGTATTTAACGGGCGTGTTCGAGGCGGTAGAGAAGGACTTGAAAAAATAAAATGAAAAAGTTTCTTTCGGCGTTGCTCGTTTTATTGCTCTCGTTCTCTTCCACATGTCTTTTCTCGTGCGGAACGAAGACGGAAGGCGATAAGACTCCCGATGTTCCCGAAGAAGAAACACCGCAGGAAGTCGTTATCGAAGAAACGAGGATAACAGACGGCTTTACGAAGAACAAGAACGCGAACGAGTATTTTATATACTCCGCGAACGGACTTTCGGCGTTTAACGTGTACTTTAACGGCGGTTTTCGTGATTTTTCGGGCGCAACGGCGTACTTAAAGGCGGATATCGAGTTTTTTGACGACTGGACGTCGCTTGACTTATCCCAAAATAGATTCAACGGCTTTACTTTCGACGGCAACGGACATACCGTCAGCGGTTTAAGACTCGTTCCCACCGAAAAGGCGTATTTTAACAATAACCCCGTAGGGTTCTTCGGTATTGTCGATAAGAATAACCTTACCGTAAAGAACGTAACTTTTAAAAACGTTACCTTGTCTCCGACCACCGAGTACGTAAAATGGGCGGGAGTCGTCGTAGGGTATCACAGAGAGTGCGCGCTTAATATAGAGAACGTTAAAGTCGAAGACAGTACAATTCTACCGTTCGATTTAACTTCCAAAAAAATCGGCGCGATAATGGGGTTCGGGAACACGGACACAAACGGTTATAAAGTTACGATAAAGAACTGTGCGGTAAAGAATTGCACCCTTTCGGGCATGACTTCTACCGCCGGTATCGCCGGTACGCTACTTAATTGCTATGCGCTGCTATCTTCGGGCGATCCGAAAGTTACGATAGAGAACTGTTCGGTAACGGGTTGTAGTTTTTCGGTAACGCGTGCGCCCGTGGGCGCGCTCGTCGTCGATGAAGATAACGCGGACATTTCGGGCGAGCAGTTCGAGGA
The DNA here is from genome assembly GCA_946637575.1 of uncultured Clostridia bacterium. Taxonomy (GTDB): domain Bacteria; phylum Bacillota; class Clostridia; order Christensenellales; family Borkfalkiaceae; genus UBA1259. Next base: position 988 of record CAMPBJ010000170.1, read on the forward strand.
ACTCTTAATAACACACGGCCTCGTTGCGACCGATAACGAAATAAAGATAAAATAAAATTTTTTATAAAAAGATAATAAAGGAGAAAACATTATGACACCATTTAAGGTCGATTTAACTGACAAGGTAATAGCGATAACGGGCGCGGGCGGGATCATCTGCTCGGAGTTCGCAAAGGCGCTTGCGGAGAACGGCGCGAAAGTAGCGTTACTCGACATCAATTATGACGCGGCGAAAGCCAAGGCAGACGAGATCGGCGAAAACGCACTCGCGGTAAAGTGCAACTGCCTCGATAAGCAGAGCATTATCGACGCCAAAAAAGAGATAAACGACAAGTTCGGCGCAGTCAACTTTCTTATCAACGGCGCGGGCGGTAACAACCCCAGAGCGTCCACGGATAACGAGACTATGACTCCCGACTTAGAAGGCGTAAAGGACTTCTTTGCGTTGGAAGAATCCGGACTTAAATTCGTGTTCGACTTAAACATCACGTCTGCGTTCTTGGTTACTCAGGTGTTCGCAAAAGATATGGTAAAGACGGGAGGAAACATTATCAACGTTTCTTCCATGAACGCGTACAGACCTTTAACGAAGATCCCCGCGTATTCCGCGGCGAAAGCGGGTATTTCCAACTTTACTCAATGGCTTGCGGTACACTTCGCGCCCTGCGGTATCCGTTGCAACGCTATCGCTCCCGGATTTTTCGTAACCAACCAGAACCGCGCGCTTCTCTTTAACGCGGACGGCACGCCCACCGCGAGAACGGGCAAGATACTTGCCGCTACTCCTATGAAGAAGTTCGGCGAGATCTCCGATTTAATCGGCGCGCTTTTATGGCTCTCGGACGATAACGCAAGCGGCTTTGTAACCGGCACGGTTATCCCCGTAGACGGCGGTTTCTCGGCTTACAGCGGAGTCTAATCCGGCAAAAACACAAAAAAAGGATCAAAAAAGTCGGCGGTAATGCCGACTTTTTTTGGTATTCCAAATTTTTTTAACTTCCCTATTGACGACTTTACCGCGTTATGTTACTATAAACTCATATTTATTCCATAAGGGAATAAAAGATGGGAGGATCAGGATATGAAAAAGACTATTATTGCGCTCTTTATGGCGCTTTTAGCGCTTTCTGTCGGACTGATTGCTTGTAGCGAAAGCGCGGAAGAGAATAAAGAGCCTGGGCACGTCCACGAATACGTGTGGGAAGTAACAAGGCGGGCTACCTGTACCGCGGAAGGCGAAAGGACGGGTACTTGCGCGCTTGACGGTGCGACCAAGACGGAGCGGTTAGAAAAAATCGCGCACACCCCCGCCAACGCGGTGATCGAAAACAGTATCGACGCGACTTGCAACATAGAAGGCTCGTATGATGAAGTCGTATACTGTTCGGTCTGCGGAGGAGAACTTTCGAGGGTGAAAAAGACGGTCGAGAAAATCGCGCACACCCCCGCCGCCGCGGTGATCGAAAACGAAGTTCCCGCAACGACTACGGAAAAAGGATCGTATGATGAAGTAGTATACTGTTCGGTCTGCGGAGAAGAATTACAAAGGATAACCAAGGAGACCGAAGTTTTACCGCCGGAAGAGGATGGCGAAGAGATAACTTATGACGAACTGAAAGAACTCTTT
>CAMPBJ010000171.1 GCA_946637575.1 uncultured Clostridia bacterium
GCAGATCTTTGAGATAAAATCTTTCATTGTCGCGGTCGAGAAAATAGCGAAGTTCTATAAAACGGTTAAAGACAAGTTGGGGTTGGAACTCCGCGCCTTAAATCTCGGCGGTGGTTTCGGAATAAGATACGTTGAAAGTGAACCCGTTTTTACCGAAAAATCTTATTATGACGAAATAAAGACTATATGCGAGAAGGTTGTTAAAGAGTTCTCTGCGAAATCGCTGGTTAAACCCTTTCTCATGTTCGAACCCGGACGGGCGATCGTCGGCGAGGCAGGGTATACGCTTTATAAGGTCGGCACAATTAAAGAAATTACCGGAATAAAGACTTATCTTTCAGTAGACGGCGGTATGTTCGACAACCCGCGCGTTGCGCTTTATTCCGCAAAATACGAATTTGTCTATGCCGCTGACACGGCAAAAGCGAAGGATAAAACCTATTCGGTTGCGGGCAAATGTTGCGAGAGCGGAGATATACTTGCCGAAAACGTTTCTCTTCCCGAAGTAAAACCGGGGGATGTACTTGCCGTCAGATCTACCGGTGCGTATCATTACTCTATGGCAAGCAATTACAACAGAAATTTAACGCCGGCGGTAGTGTTTATTAGAAACGGTAAATCCTACCTTGTAGTAAAACGGCAGGACTACAAAGATCTTATCAGGAACGACATTTAGTATGGTTATAAGAATTTTACAGTATATTTCCGTATTTCTTGCACTGCTCGTCATTTTGCCCATTCATGAGTTCGCGCATGCGTTTGTTGCGGTAAAAAGCGGCGACGTGACCCCCAAGCTTTACGGAAGATACACGTTAAACCCCATAGCGCATTTCGATCCGATAGGGCTTATTTGTCTAATATTTGCCCACTTCGGTTGGGCAAAGCCCGTTCCCGTTAATCCGAACAACTTTAAGCATAGAACGTTAGATTCGTTTTTGGTGGCTATCGCCGGAGTTTTTGCGAACTACGTTATAGCGTTTATCGCTTATCCTTTGCTTATTCTCGATATTCGTTACGTGCCTGATTTTTACTATTTTACGGACGTTTTATATTACACTCTTTACTTTTTATTCTATATAAGTCTTTCTCTTGCGGTGTTTAACCTTCTTCCGATTTACCCGCTCGACGGTTTCAGGGTGGTGGATACGTTCGTTAAAAGACCTAACAGGGCTTATTACGTTTATAAAAAGTATGCGCAATACCTTTTATTTGCTTTGATTGTCTGGGGAGTGGTCGCGGACTACGCCGAACTTCCGCAATTTGATTATCTCGGTATTGCGATATCCTATCTTGTAGATAAGATATCTATTCCGATAACGGCGTTTTGGGGGTTGATCTTCTGATGGCAGAGTTTGAATCGGTTGTCGATTATTCGACTAAAATCAAAGACTTTGAAGGTCCGCTCGATCTTCTTTTGCACCTTATTAAAGAGGCGAAAATAGAGATAAAGGACGTATTCGTTTCCGAAGTTACCGAACAGTTTTTGGCGTATATGGACGGACTTGCGGTTTTAGACGTAGATAAGGCGAGCGAATACTTAAACATGGCGGCAACCTTGCTTGAGATCAAATCAAAGTCAATTCTTCCGAAAATCGAAGAGTTTGACGACGATTTGGAAGATCCGGAACAGGCGCTATACCGCCAACTCGAAGAATATAAACTCTTTAAGGAAGCAAGCGCTAAACTTAAAGAACAGGAGAACGTTTTAAGGTTCTATAAAGAACCGGACAGCAGCGTAGGGAACGTTAAAATCGTTTATAACGACTTTAACTTAAACGGGCTTATCAACGCGTTTTCGCGACTTTTGATGCGCGTTGACGACAAAAAGAGACAGGAAAACGTCTTAAAAGAGATCCCGAAAGAAGTGTTTACCGTACGCGAACAGGTCGATAGGATCAGGAACGTTCTTTTGGACAGAAAGGAAATGAGTTTCTTTGAAATATTCGGATCGCATTATTCAAGAACGGAACTCATCACGACCTTTCAAGCGATGCTTGAATTACTTAAATTACAGTACATTACCGTAGAACAAAACGGTGTATTCGACGATATTACAATAACATTAAGGGAAGATAGAAATGAAGAACTCGGAGAAATTGACGAATATAATTGAGTCCATACTCTTTGTGTCGGGAACTGCGGTCGCTATATCCGATATCGCGGAAAAGCTCGAAGTTTCCGAAAAAGAAGTAAAGGACGCCGCACTTTGGTTAAAAGAAAAATACGATGAAAACAGCGGTATTCAGATACTTATTTTCAACAAAAAATTACAGTTTGCAACAAACCCTCAATATGCCGACGAAGTATCGAGCGTTCTTAATCCCATAAAAGAGAAAGAACTCTCCAAAAGTATGCTCGAAGTTGCGGCGATAATTGCGTACAAGCAACCGGTTACAAGGATCGATTTAGAGGAAATCCGCGGGAATTCAGAATATGCCGTGCAAAAACTTTTAGAACTCGGAGTTATCGAGCCGGTGGGTAGAAAAGACGCAGTAGGTCGCCCGGTTATGTTCGGCACGACCGATAAGTTTCTAAAACGTTTCCAAATATCTTCTTTAGACGAACTTCCGGATTATGAAGAACTTCTCGAAAGAATTGATTTGATCCACG
>CAMPBJ010000172.1 GCA_946637575.1 uncultured Clostridia bacterium
AAAAAACAACGTCAATAAAGGCAACTTCGGGAAAGTTTCGGTCGTCGGCGGAAGTCGTGAGTTTTCGGGGAGCGTTCTGCTTTCGCTTAATTCGCTCATTGCGTTAAAAAGCGGAGCGGGATATGCTAACCTTACCGTTCCTAAATCGCTTTATTCTGATTACCTCGGTTTAGTGCCGGAGTGTACTTTCGGTTTTTTGGACGATAAAGACGGGCATGTCGTTTTCGATGAGGAAGGGCTAAAAGTCTTATTGAAATACGACGCGATCTGTATCGGCATGGGCATGGGTACGTCGAAGGACGTTTACGACTCTATCGTATTTTTGCTTAAAAACTATACCGGAAATCTTCTTATCGACGCGGACGGGCTTAATTCACTTGCAAAATACGGCGTTGACGCGTTAAAAAACAAAAAATGCACGGTCGTTCTCACCCCGCACGTAAAGGAGTTTTCGAGACTCTCGGGTAAAACCGTAGACGAAATTTTAAAAGATCCCGTTTCCGTTGCGAAGGAGTTTGCGACCACGTTCGGCGTAACTCTAATTCTAAAAAGTGTAACGAGCGTTATAACCGACGGGGAAAAGACCTATTTTAACGTTACCGGTACTAACGCGCTCTCTAAAGGCGGTAGCGGAGACGCGCTTTCGGGGTTCATCGCCGGCATGCTTTTAAAAAATGGCGAGACGACCGAAAAGGTCGCGGTTGCGAACTACGTTTTCGGAAAAGCCGCAGAGATCGCTACTCGTCGCGAAAACGAATATACCGTTACGGCAAGCGACGTTATCGCAGCTTTGCCTTTCGCGATCAATTCGCTTTAACGGTTAGATAGGATTTAAAAATATTTTTCAAAAAAATCGTGGCAAAAATCGGCAAAGTGTGTTACTATATAGTCGATAAGTCTTTGATATTGAGGATCTTACAATGAAATGTATGTATTGCGGACATCTTGAAAGCAAGGTTATCGATTCGCGCTCTACGGAAGACGGAACGATAATCAGAAGAAGGCGCGAGTGTATGGCGTGCGGTAAGAGATTTACGACTTACGAGACCGTCGAACACACGCCTATATTCGTCATTAAATCTAACGGGGCAAGGCAGGCTTTCGACGCGGAAAAACTTAAACGCGGTATCATAAAGGCTTGTGAAAAACGTCCTGTTCCCGCAAGCGAGATCGACAGGCTGGTTGAAGATATCCAAAAGAAGATATATAACTCCTTAGAACAGGAAATTCAGAGTAAAGATATAGGCGAAATGGTTTGCGAAGGACTAAAAGAAATCGACGAGGTCGCTTACGTAAGATTCGCTTCCGTTTACCGCTCGTTTACCGACTCTAACGCTTTTTTAGAAGAGATCGAAAGTATCGTTAAAAAGGGTAAAAAGAAAAACAAATAGTTCGGGGTTTTACTATGGATAAATGGGATAAAAGGTTTATGGAACTTGCCGAAACCGTCGCAGGTTGGTCGAGTTGTTTTCAGGAGAACAGACACGTCGGTGCGGTTATCGTAAGGGATAAAAGGATCTTGACCACGGGGTATAACGGCGCGCCTTCGGGGATCGAAAGTTGCGTGGAAAGGGGCGTTTGTTTAAGAAGGCTTAAAAATATCCCGAGCGGAACTATGCAGGAAGTCTGTTATGCTGTCCACGCCGAACAGAACGCCATTATTCAGGCGGCAAAACTCGGAATAAGCGTGGAGGGGGCGACGATGTACGTTACCCACCAGCCTTGCGTTATCTGTACGAGGATGATCATAAACTCAGGTATAAAGAAAGTCGTGTTTAAAAACGGCTATCCGGACGCGTTCGCACTGGAATTATTCAATAAATCTTCGGTCGAACTCGTAAGGTATAAAGAAGAAAATAATTAACTCGTATCCGTACGAGTTTTTGTTTGGAGAGTTATCGAAGCGGTCACAACGAGGCGGTCTTGAAAACCGTTTGGGTGCAAGCCCACAGGGGTTCGAATCCCTTACTCTCCGCCAAATAAAAACGACACCTTTTGGTGTCGTTTTTATTTGCAAAAAAGATAAAGGGATTCGAACGGGAGCGTTAAAAAAACGGTGGACACCCACCGTTTTTAGCGACTGACCGAAGTGTTTTGCAAAGCAACACTCGTGCTTTACTGATTGCTTTGCAAAATACAAGAACGAATCCCGTCTTTTATTTGCAAAAAAGATAAAGGGATTCGAACGGGAGCGACGATAGTGGGGGGGGGTATAACTGTACTGTATTCGTGCTTATTTTCAATAATATTTATTGTGGAAACAAAAAAAGGCACTCACAAAGGAGTGCCTTTACTTTTGGTGGGAGGGGGGTTGGATACATCTCCGCTTACGCTACGATGGACTATGTCCGTCAAGGGTTGTCGGTCAAAGGCGTCCGCACCACGCGGTGGTTCTCTTACCACCCCGCAAACAAAACCAAAGGCACTCACAAGGAGTGCCTTTACTTTTGGTGGGAGGGGGTGGATTCGAACCACCGAAGTCACTGACGACAGATTTACAGTCTGTTCCATTTGGCCGCTCTGGAACCCTCCCGAATTATTTAGTTTTTGGAGCTGGTGACTGGAATCGAACCCGCAACCTGCTGATTACAAATCAGCTGCTCTGCCA
>CAMPBJ010000173.1 GCA_946637575.1 uncultured Clostridia bacterium
TAAACTGCGCGAAGGGGCGTACGATAAGGTGGAGGGGATCGAATACTTCGACAAAGTGATAGCGATCGACCAGTCCCCGATAGGCAGAACGCCGAGATCCAACCCCGCGACGTATACGGGCGTGTTTTCCGCGATCCGCGAACTATTCGCCTCTACGCCCGACGCAAAGGAAAGGGGATATAAGGCGGGAAGGTTTTCTTTCAACGTTTCGGGCGGACGGTGCGAACATTGTCAGGGCGACGGACTTATGAAGATAGAGATGCACTTTTTGCCCGATATGTACGTGCCGTGCGAAGTCTGTCACGGTAACCGTTACAACAGGGAAACCTTACAGGTAAAGTACAAGGGCAAAAACATCGCGGAAGTTTTAGATATGACCGTCGACGAGGCGTGCGAATATTTTAAGTCGTTCGCGGCGATATACAACAAGATAAAGACGTTACAGGAAGTGGGACTTGGGTATATCAAACTCGGGCAGGCGTCCACCACGCTCTCGGGCGGCGAGGCGCAAAGGGTAAAACTTGCGACCGAACTTTCAAAACGCAGCACGGGGAAGACGCTTTATATTTTAGACGAACCGACTACCGGGCTTCACTCCTACGACGTGGATAAACTTTTGTCGGTTCTAAAAAGGTTGCAGAGCGCAGGCAACACGATAGTCGTCATCGAGCATAATTTAGACGTAATAAAAGTCGCGGACTATATCGTGGATTTAGGACCGGACGGCGGGGATAAGGGCGGAACGCTCGTTGCCGAAGGCTCGCCCGAAGAGGTCGCAAAGTGCAAAAACAGTTACACGGGCGAGTTCTTAAAAAAGATACTGAAATAATTTTTTGTATTTTGACGTTTGCGCTGAATAAATACGAATTACTAAAATCACAGAAAACCAAAAAACCGCGGTGCAAAGCAAACCGCGGTTTTTTGTTACGATGATTTTTGGTTTTGACGTAAATATTTTACCTTATAAAGTTCGTGCGGGCGGGGGTTTCGAGGTCGGGGAGTCCGAACGTTTCCTTTCCTAACTTTATGCTCTTTATTAAAAAGGCGATATTCCTTCCCAAGTTACGCATAGTGGACATACCTTCTTTATCTTCCGAGACTTCGCTGGGCTTTCCGCCGTTGGCGATGTTCCAGTAACTACTTGCCGCGACGACCATATTAGATATGGTAAAATACTTATTCAGTTCGTCGAAGGTCGCGGTAGTGCCGCCGCGCCTTGCGACGGCTATACTTGCTCCGACTTTCATCGTTTTGTCGAAATGGGTGCTGTAAAACAGTCTGTCTAAAAGCGAGACGAGCGTGCCGTTTGCGGACGCGTAGTAAACGGGAGAGCCGACGACAATGCCATCCGCCTCCTTAAACTTTTCCGCGATCTCGTTCACGGCGTCGTCAAACGCGCACTTTCCGTTTTTAACACAAGATCCGCACGCGATACAGCCACGGATATTTTTGTTTCCCACCGTAACGATTTCCGTTTCCACGCCTTCAATTTCCAAAGTCTTTGCTACTTCTTTAAGGCAGGTCGCCGTGTTGCCGTTAAGTTTCGGGCTGCCGTTTATCAAAAGAACTTTCATTTTTCCTCTTACTTATTCTTTTCGACTACCGCTTTCGCTTTTGCGACGACGTTTTCTACGGTAAAGCCGTATTTTGCGAAAAGAACTTTAGCGGGAGCGGACGCGCCGAAGGTGTCAATCCCCAAAACGTCTCCGTCAAAGCCGACGTATTTATACCAGCACATAGGAGAACCCGCTTCGATCGCGAGTCTTGCGCGAACGGTCTTAGGAAGTACGCTTTCTTTATACTTTTCGGGCTGTTTTTCGAAGTCTTCCACGCAGGGCATGGAAACGACTCTTGCGTCGATACCTTCTTTTAAGAGTTCTTCCCTTGCGGAAACGGCAAGCGTTATTTCGCTACCCGTGGCGATAAGAATTATATCGGGTTGTTTCTTTTCTTCTTTTCTTAAAACGTAACCGCCGCGGAACGCGTCCTTTCCGGTGCCTTCGAGCATAGGAAGGGTTTGACGCGATAAGACGAGGCAGGAAGGAGCGTCGCCGGTTACGGCGGAGATCCAAGCCGCCGCCGTTTCTCTGCCGTCGGCGGGGCGGTAAACTTTCATATCCGGCATAGCGCGAAGCCCTGCCAAGTGTTCGATAGGTTGGTGCGTGGGTCCGTCTTCGCCGACGCCGATCGAGTCGTGCGTTAAGACGTAAGTTACGGGAAGTTTCATTAAAGCGGACATACGCATCGCGTTTTTCATATAGTCGGAGAAAACGGTAAACGTCGCGCAGTAAGGAAGAAGTCCGCCGTGTAAGTACATACCGTTACAGATCGCCGCCATAGCGTGTTCGCGGATACCGAAGTGCATATTAGAACCGCTCTTGTCGGTTGCGGAATAACTGCCGCGCGCCTTAATATTACTCTTATTCGCGGGTGCTAAGTCCGCGCTGCCGCCGATAAGGAAGGGGATGTAGTTCGCGAGTTTATTTAAAACGGTTGCACCGTAGCCCCTTGACGCGTCGTCCTTTTCAAAATTCCAGAGTTCGTCGATATTTTTAAGGTCGGGAAGTTTTCT
>CAMPBJ010000174.1 GCA_946637575.1 uncultured Clostridia bacterium
CGACACGTCGTACTTTTACAACCTTACCGGCTTTGCGGACTACCGCGTTATATCGGACGACGTTTCGGGTTACTCTTCAGAAGACGCCGAAAACGTCGCGAAGATCGACGGAGTAAGCGAAGCATCAAGATACGTTTCGGTGAACGCCGCGGTCTCGGGAAAGGACAACAAGTCCGTTTCGCTTACGGTGACCGAAAACGAAAAGGTGTCGTTTTTTACAGTCATGAAAGGCGAAAACTACGACGCTGAAAGCGAAGACGGGGTTTGGCTTTCGGACTCTTTTGCGGAAAAGAACGGTATATCGCTTCTAGACGAGATCGCGTTTTCGTTTAAGGGGATCACCGTAAGCGGCGTGGTGAAAGGTCTTGTAAAGTCTTCCGAGTATCTGATCTGCGTGCCGGACGAGACGCAACTTATGCCCGACTTTTCACAACACGGGTTCGCATACGTGTCGCCGAAACTTTACGAAAACGTTACGGGCGGTTACTATCCGCAGATCAACGTCATATCTTCGCTTCCGTCCGACGATTTTAAAAGCGCGGTGAACGAAACGTTCGGCAAGCGGACTTTGGTTTTAACGAAAGACGAAGTGGTGTCTTTTGCCGAAGCGCAGGGGGAGGCGACGGAAGGAAAGACGATGGCGTCCGTGCTTCCGGTCGTGTTTCTTCTAATAGCGATCCTTACTATGGTTACGACTATGCACAGGATCACCGCAAGAGAAAAGACGCAGATAGGTACGTTAAAGGCGTTGGGATTTAAGGACGGGAAGGTCGCCGCGCATTATACGGCGTTCGCACTCTTCGTCGGCGTTATCGGAACTGTTTTGGGCGTTGCCATAGGTTACTTTTTAGGTTGGTTTATAATGAACCCGTCAGGCTCTATGGGAACGTATTTCGACATGCCGAACTGGTCGCTTTCGATGCCTTGGTTCTGCTATCCCGTTCTTGTCGGCATCGTCGCCTTTTTAACGCTTGTAGGTTTTCTTTCGGTAAAAAACGTGCTTAAAGGCACGGCTGCCGAAGTTCTCCGCCCGTATACCCCGAAGGGAATAAAGTCGCACGCGTATGAAAGGACGAAAATGTGGGGAAAGCGTTCGTTCGGCTTTAAGTGGAACGCACGCGACCTTATACGCCATAAAACGCGCGCCTTAATGAGTCTTTTAGGCGTCGTCGGTTGCGTAGTTATTCTCGTCGGCGCGATGGGTATGAAAGATACGATGGACGGGTATATCAAAGTTTTCTACGACGGCGCAATGAATTACGCGTCGCGCGTGTATCTATCCGAAAACGCGACGGACGAAGAGATAAACTTACTGATATCGCGCTATCACGGAGACGCAGGCGCGTCTGTCGCGGTAGAAGTCGAAGGAAAAACTTGCTCTCTTGAAATTTACGATATAAACGGCGACTTTATCCGTTTTCCGAACGAGAATAACGAGTACGTGAAAATATCGGACGACGGTGCGCTTATTTCTATGCGAGTTGCCAAAAAGTACGGAATTAAAAAAGGAGATCTAGTCTCGTTCGCGCCGTACGGCAGCGATAAAACCTACACCGTCCGCGCGGTCGGGTTCGTTCGGTCTATGACGGAAAGCGTGATAATAAGCGCGGATTACGCCGAAAGTATAGGCGTTTTATATAAGTTCGGCTCGGTTTATACAAACGTTGAGAAGTCGGAGATACAGACGGCGGAGCAAGGAAATTCCGCGATAAAGAGTATTCAGTCCAAAGCGGACGTGATGGCGTCTTTCGACAGTTTTATGGTCGTAATGAACGAAATGATCGTGCTTTTGATCGTTATCGGCGTGCTTCTTGCGATCGTCGTACTTTACAATCTCGGCGTTATGGGTTATACTGAAAGATACAGGGAGATGGCGACGCTGAAAGTGGTAGGCTTTAAGAACAAGAGGATCGGAGAACTTCTCGTCGGGCAGACGCTCTTTACTACCGTAGTCGGAATAATAATAGGACTTCCGCTCGGGATCGGCGTGCTTGATATTCTTATAAAAGCGCTTGCCGCCGAATACGAAATGGGGCTGTGCGTAGGCGTTCTGACCTTTTCCGTTTCGATTCTCGTAACGCTTGCGGTAAGCCTTTTGGTATCCCTTATGGTAGCGCGGAAAAATAAAAAGATAGATATGGTCGAAGCGTTAAAAATCGCTGAGTAGGAGGCAAAAATGAAAAAGACGGTTATAGGTATTGACGGCATGATGTGCGGAATGTGCGAAGCGCATGTTTCGGACGTTATAAGGAAGAACTTCGAGGTTAAAAAGGTTACAGCGAGCCACGGGAAAGGCGTTGCGGAAGTTATAAGCGAAAACGGACTTGACGAAGAAAAGGTAAAGTCCGCGTTCGAGCCTACGGGGTACAGAGTGCTTTCTTTTTCCGAAGAAGAGTACGAAAAGAAAGGGCTGTTCTCGTTTTTAAAGAAAAATAAATAAAAACCGAAGAGACCAAAAAATAGAAGTTGGCGCACGCCGACTTCTATTTTTTATTTTAAAGTTAAAGAACGCATTTTAACCGCGTTGACAACCGCATTTATTAGTGATAAAATAACGCTGT
>CAMPBJ010000175.1 GCA_946637575.1 uncultured Clostridia bacterium
GTTTCGGAAGAGATAATCGCCGGCATTATCGCGGACGAATCCGCGATAGGTATGATAAATAACAAGACCACCGCGGTAAGGGTTATCCCCGTTCCGAACAAAAAAGCGGGAGATACCGTAAACTTCGGCGGACTTTTGGGGTACGCGCCGATAATGGAAGTAAACGGGAACAGCCCCGAAAAGTTTATTTCGCGCGGCGGAAGGATCCCCGCGCCGATACACAGTTTCAAAAATTAGAAAACGGACGAGTTAAGGAGCAATTAAATGAGTAAAAGGTTGATCTGGGCTACGGAAGATATTTACGAAAGCGAAGACCTTTGGGAACGGGACTATAAAGCGGTGGAAAAGGACGCAGACTTTTCGGAGTTCCGCGGAAAATTAGGGGATAAAGCCGTTTTTCTTTCGTGTATGAAAAAGGAAGAAAAACTGTTCAGGAAGATCGACACGCTCTATCTTTACGCGAGCATGAATCACGACGCGGACACGCGCGTCAGTAAGTACGACGCGCTTTTGTCCCGCATCACTTCGCTTGCGGCAAGGGTGGGGGCGGAAACGTCGTTTATTCTTCCCGAACTTACCGCGCTACCCGAGGAAGTCTTAAAAGGCTATATTAAAGACGAAGACTTAAAAGACTACGACTACACCTTAAAGTGCGTGTTAAAAGAAAAGGCGCACGTTCTTTCCGAGGGCGAAGAGAAGTTGCTTGCCGAAGGCGCGGAGACCTTTTCTAGTTTCCACGACATTTTCAGTAAGATAGACGATGCGGATTTGCCATTAGGGGATATAACCTTTAACGGCGAGAAAACTCCCTTATCTCACGGGCTTTTCGGACTTATCATGCACGGCGAAGACAGGGCGTTACGCAAAAAGACGTTTAAGCAGTACTACAATTCGTATATTTCGCTTATCAACACCATTTCCGCGACCTACTACGGCAACGTTAAAAAGGACTGCTTTAAGGCGAGAGTCAAAAAGTACTCCTCCGCGCTCGATATGGCGCTCTCTAACGAAGACGTTCCCGTGGGAGTGTATAAAAACCTTGTTTCGTCCGTGGAAAAGGGGATACCCTATCTTCACGAGTATATGCGCGTCAAAAAGAAGGAACTTGGATACAGACAATTCCATATGTACGACGTGTACGCGGGATCGACCGCCGACGCCGCGATAAAACTTCCCTACGATAAGGCTTACGAGTTGGTGATAAAAGGACTTTCCGTTTTGGGCGAAGAATATGCGGGGCTTTTAAAAAGAGCGCACGACGAACGCTGGATAGACGTAGAAGAGAGAAAGGGAAAAAGGAGCGGCGCTTACAGTACGGGCGTTTTCGATTCGCACCCGTACGTCCTTTTAAACTATCAGGAAACCACGCACGACGTCTTTACGATAGCGCACGAGATGGGACATTCTCTGCACACCTACTTTTCAAATAAGAACCAACCGTATTCAAAAGCGGACTACCGCATTTTCGTCGCGGAAGTCGCAAGTACGGTGAACGAAGTGCTGCTAATAAAGTACCTTTTAAAGTCCGCGGAAGACGTGAAACTTAAAAAGTATCTTTTATCCTACCTTTTGGAGATGATAAGGACGACGCTTTTCCGTCAGACGCAGTTTGCGGAGTTCGAGGAGTTTTCGCACTCCTCCGTAGAAAACGGTGTTCCGCTGACGAAAGACAATATGTGCGAAAAGTATCTGGAACTCAATAAAAAATACTACGGAAAAGCGGTGGTATCCGACGACGAGATAAAGTACGAGTGGGCAAGGATCCCGCATTTTTACCGCGCGTTCTACGTCTATAAGTACGCGACTGGGCTTACCAGCGCGCTTGCGATAGCCGAACGTATTTTGTCTTTGGGAAAACCCGCCGTGGACGATTACTTTAAGTTCTTATCTTCCGGCGGTTCGGATAGTCCTGTGGAATTACTTAAAATAGCGGGAGTGGACTTAAACGAAAAAGAACCGTTCGAGCGCGCGATGAGAGTGTTTAAGGATACGCTCGACGAGTATAAGAGTTTATAAACCAACGAAAAACGGAGATAAGGTATGGAAAAAAAGACGAAAGTAAAAGGTCTCGGCGAAATGCCGCACAGTTTAGAAAACGAAAGAGCGCTTTTAGGGTGTATCCTTATGGACGCGAGAATACAGATCGAAGTCGCGGGAAGGCTTAAAGAAAGCGATTTTTACTTCGACAGACACCGCGTCATCTTTAAGACGCTCGACGGAATACTTGCCGCGAACAAACCTCTCGACGTGGTAACGCTTATCGACGCACTCGAAAAGGAAGGCTCTCTCGAAGTCGCGGGGGGCGTCGAGTACATAGTGGGACTTTCGGACGTTCTGCCGTCGTCCGCAAACTACGAACGCTACTTAGAGATGGTACTCCGCGACGGTACGTTAAGAAGACTTATGCAGAGTTCGCTCGACATAATCGACAAGTGCAATACGAACGTTGAGCGCGAAGAGGCGTTATCATACGCCGAAGACGCGATCTATAAAATATCCGAAACCGCGGACACGGGCGAAATGGTA
>CAMPBJ010000176.1 GCA_946637575.1 uncultured Clostridia bacterium
GATCCTAACGCTCGACTCGTTGCAGACCACGACGCTTAAAAACGGCAAGGGTTACCTTACCGCGATGAGAAATAATTTAGACGCGTTAAAGATCGCGTTTAACGTAGAATAAAGGAGAGTTTATGGCTCTTATCGTTTCCAAAAATCTATCCGTAGGCTACGACGGAGTGCCGATCGTATCCGACATAAACTTTTCGGTGGAGCGCGGAGACTATCTTGCGATAGTCGGCGAAAACGGTGCGGGAAAGACTACCGTGATGAAGACGGTTTTAGGACTTAACCGCGCGATCTCGGGCGAGATCGTTTTCGGGGACGGACTTAAAAAGAACGAAATAGGCTACCTTCCGCAACAGACGGCGGTGCAGAAAGACTTCCCCGCGTCCGTTTTCGAGGTGGTAATTTCCGGTTGCCTTTCCAAAACCGGACTTCGCCCGTTTTACAATAAAGCGGAAAAGCGTCTTGCGGACGAGATGATGGAAGAACTCGGTATCGCGGACTTAAAAAAGCGCCCTTACCGCGAACTTTCGGGCGGTCAGCAACAGAGGGTACTGCTTTCGCGCGCCCTTCTTTCGACGAGAGAAATCCTGCTTTTGGACGAACCCGTGGCGGGGCTCGATCCGTTGGTTACCGCCGAGATGTACGGAATTATAGAGAACTTAAACAAGAAGGGCACGGCAATAATAATGATAACTCACGACCTTTCTTCCGCGTTAAAGTACGCGAACAAGATACTCTATATAGGTTCGGAAACGTTCTTCGGAACGAAAGAAGAGTTTAAGGTAAGCCCCGTAGGGCGAAGATTTATGATAACGGGGGAAAAGGAAAATGGCTGAAATACTTGACAGGCTCTATTACGGCTTTTTCTATCTCCCGACGGGGATATACGCGCTTATCGTAAGCGTTCTCGTGGCGCTCTGCTCCGCGCTTTTGGGCGTTACGCTCGTTTTAAGGCGGTTTTCGTTTATCGGCGACGGACTGTCGCACGTCGCGTTCGGCGCGATGGCGGTCGCGGCGGTAGTCGGGCTTACTAATCAGATGCTTATCGCAATGCCCGTAACGATCGTCTGCGCGATACTGCTTCTAAAAACCGGCGGCAAGGCGAAGATAAAGGGAGACGCCGCGGTCGCCATGATCTCGGTCGGCGCGCTCGCGATAGGATATCTTTTAATGAATCTTTTTCCGTCTTCCGCGTCGGGCAGTATTTCGGCGGACGTCTGCACCACGCTTTTCGGTTCGTTTGCGCTTGTAACTCTTACGAGCGTGGAAGTCTGGCTCTGCGTGGTTTTATCCGTGCTTGCCGTAACGGTGTTTATCGTGTTCTACAATAAGATCTTCGCGATCACTTTCGACGAGAACTTTGCGGTGGCGACGGGAACTAAGGCGAAAGTTTATAACCTTATAACCGCCGTGCTTATCGCGGTCGTTATCGTACTTGCGATGCGTCTCGTGGGGTCGCTCCTTATTTCCGCACTCATCATTTTCCCCGCGATCTCGGCTATGCGCGTGTTTAAAACGTTTAAGTCGGTTACGATTTGCTCCGCGATCCTCTCCGTCTCTTGCACGGCGTTCGGGGTTCTGCTTTCCGTGGTTTTGGACACTCCGGTCGGTCCTACCATCGTGGGCGTGGATTTAATCGTGTTCTTCGTGTTCTGGCTTGTCGGAACGCTTAAAGGGGTGAAGTTAAAATGAAAAAGTTTCGGCTTTTATGCGTTATCACGGCTTTGACCGTCTGCCTTTTAACGGCATCCGTTACTTTCGGTTGCGCCCCGACAGAGTACGTTCTCACCGAAAAGACGTTCTTTAAGGTAATGACGAATATTCAGTACTTTCCCGAGCAGTACCTTGATAAAAACATCGAGTTCGACGCGTTTACCTATTCTATAACCGACGCGGAAAGCGGAGAAAAGTATATCTGTGTCGTAAGGAAATGTTCTTCGGGTTACGGATGCAACTGCGGAAACGACACGGTTATCGGGTTCATTTTAAGTTACGACGGGGATATCCCCGAACCTAAAAACCAAAGCGAAGATACGAACGATAAGGCTTGGGTACACGTCAAGGGGAAACTTTCGGGTACGGAAAAGACGGACGTAAAGGTTTACGCATACGAGAACGGCGTGCCTACGACGAGAAAGGAAACGATACAGTTTTTATCTTACTCCGCGCAGTCGGTAGATTTGATCGAAGACTATTCGGGACTTTATTATTACGTTACAAAGTAAGGGGAATAAATATGGCAAACAAGAGAGCGAGAGAAGAGAACGTTAAAAGAGATAAAGAAAGGCGCTACGAGTTGGCAAAAAAAGAGATCTATCCTTTGGAGATAGTCGCGTGCGTAATTGCCGTTATCGTGGTTTTGCTTTTCTTTTTGAAC
Source organism: uncultured Clostridia bacterium (assembly GCA_946637575.1). GTDB lineage: Bacteria > Bacillota > Clostridia > Christensenellales > Borkfalkiaceae > UBA1259. The sequence goes on from CAMPBJ010000176.1 coordinate 2,375, forward strand.
TGGGCGTACGTCAATAACACGGACGTGGGCGTGGAAGTAAAGGTATCCGGCTTTAACGCGTTTATCGCGGGGATAACGGGCGATTATTCTTCGCCGTCCGCCGCCGTTGGGGATATGGCGATACCGTTCTATATGTACGCAAAGTCGTAT
>CAMPBJ010000177.1 GCA_946637575.1 uncultured Clostridia bacterium
ATGGCGATGAAGATGCTTATAAGCAAACTTTTAGAAAAGCGCGAAGAAGAAAGACTCGAACGCGACCAGAGTATCAAAGGCGAAATAAAAAAGATCGAGTGGGGCAGTCAGATAAGAAGTTACGTGTTCTGCCCGTATACGCTCGTTAAAGATCACAGAACGGGTTACGAAGTGTCGGACGTAGATTCGGTCATGAACGGAAACATACAAGGGTTTATCAACGATTACTTAAAGAAAAGTCAATGAGTTACTTTGAAAGCGTAAAATCGCTTAAAATAAAAGAAAACCCGCTTATCATGGGCATAGAAACTTCGTGCGACGAAACAGCCGTGGCGATAATAAGAAACGGTAGGGAGATCTTATCTGACGAAATAATAAGTTCCGCGACCGAACACGCAAAGTTCGGCGGAGTAGTTCCCGAGATCGCCTCACGCGCGCATACCGACGCGATACTTACCGCGACCGAAAATGCGCTCAAAAACGCGGGGCTTAAACTTTCGGATATAGACGCGTTTGCGGTTACCGAGGGCGCGGGGCTTTTAGGCGCTCTGCTCGTCGGGGTGTCTTTTGCGAAAGCGCTTGCTTTTTCGGAGAATAAATCGCTCGTTCCCGTAAGTCATATAAGGGGGCATATTGCCGCGTCTTATCTTGCGGATAAAACGTTAGAGCCGCCGTTCATAACTATCCTTGCAAGCGGCGGGCATACCGCGATAATCGAAGTTAAAGACTACTACACGCACAGGGTTTTAGGTTCTACGATAGACGACGCGGTGGGCGAGGCGTTCGATAAGGTCGCAAGGGTTTTGGGTTTACCTTACCCCGGCGGGCCGAACGTGGAAAGACTATCTAAAAACGGTAAAAACGTCGTTCCGCTACCCAAAATGCTTTCTCACTACGACGGAGGGGAGTACGACTTTTCGTACAGCGGACTTAAAACCGCGGTAATAAATTACGTTCACAACAAAACGGAAAAGGGCGAAGAAATAGTAAAGGAAGATATCGCGAAAAGTTTCACTTGCGCCGCTATCGACGTTTTGGTGGAAAAAGCCTTTAAGGCGCTTAAAGAAACGGGGTATAAGACGCTTACCGTAAGCGGCGGCGTCGGTGCGAACGCTTATTTAAGAGAAAGTTTAACGGACAGGGCAAAAAAAGAAGGCGTCAGACTTATTCTTCCCGAGAAGAGATATTGTACTGATAACGGGGCAATGATCGGCGCGGAAGGATACCTACAATATAGAAGGGGGAATTTTGCGGACTTAAATTTAAATGCGAAAGCAGTAATTCCGCTGTAAAGTTATGATAAAGCACGTAGTTTGTTTTAAGTTGAAAAAAGGGGAAGATCCTTTTAAAGCGAAGGAAGTCTTACTTTCGATGAAAGGAAACGTTCCCATGCTCCGAGGTATAGAAGTCGGCGTGGACGAACTTCACTCCGAAAGATCTTTCGACGTTATGCTTACCGTTCTTTTGGACGATATGGCGGCTCTTTCCGATTATCAGAAGGACGCGTATCATTGTTCCGTCGTTAAAAAGCATATGCACGCGGTAAGAGAATCGAGCGTTGCGATAGATTACACGATATAGTAAAAAAATAGTTACATAAACGAAAAATTGTGCTATAATAGACAAGGTCGGCTTTTTAGTCGTCGCATGCGGATATGGCGGAATTGGCAGACGCTCAGGCCTCAGAAACCTGTGGGCAACCGTATGAGTTCAAGTCTCATTATCCGCACCATAAAAACACTTTGGTTTTCCGAAGTGTTTTTTTTATTGATTTTTGTTTTTTTTGTGATATAATTTTTACGATATTTCGTTTTTAGGTGCGATATGGAAAAGTTTTTTTTAAACGGCATTTGGAAATTAAAGGGCGGAAAGTACGATACGGAAGGGAATATCCCCGGTTCTGTGTACTCGATTCTTTTGAATAACGGGCTTATCGAAGATCCTTATTATCGGGATAACGAGTTAAAAACGCTCGAAATTTTAGACGACGAGTTTACGTTCTCAAAGACGTTTAATTATAAGAAGAAGGGAAGCAGGATCACTCTTGTCTGCGAAGGGATCGACACGATATGCGACCTCTATTTAAACGGGAAAAAGATTTTAAGTGCCGACAATATGCACCGCACCTACCGTATTCCGGTTGAAAACGTCTTAAAAAACGGAGAAAACGAAATAAAGGCGGTATTCCCGCCCATAGATAAACTCATAAAAAAACTTAACGAAGAACACTTTTTACTTGCCGATCAATCTCCGCTTTGGGGATTTTCGCATATAAGAAAGGCGCATTGTATGTTCGGCTGGGACTGGGGTCCGCGCCTTCCCGACGCAGGAATATGGCGGGATATCTATCTATTAGAAGAAGATACGCCTTACATATCCGACGTGAGAATTTTGCAAAGACACGAGAAAGGCAAAGCTTACCTTACCGTTACCGCTACCGCAAACAAGGACTGCGAAATAAAGATCGCCCTTATATCGCCGAAAGGTGAAATCGCGGTTTTGGAAAACGGAAAG